>NZ_DAOQZV010000086.1:0-11751 GCF_035343835.1 Nostocoides sp.
CTCCGACCTCGGCCCCGACCGCGTTTTCGGCGTGGTCGCCGAGAGCGCGGCGCTGGTAGTCGAGCGTGTGGGCGCCCTTGTCGAAGGTGGCCTTGGCGGTGGGCAGTTTGGCGGCGAAGGCCCGATTGGCGGCGATGAACGGATCGCTCGTGCCGCAGTCGAGGCGCACGGGCATACGGGAAAGCACGTCGGTGCGAGCGAAGACGTCGTGGGCGAGGAAGTCCTCGCGATCGTCGAATGCAGCCTGGGCGCTCTTCCCCGGGTCGATCCACTGGCGCTCGCACGCGAGCGCGCAACTCGACTGGCTCGCCGCGCTCACCTGATTCAGCCGATGGTGACCTTGTCGCTGACCGTGTCGGCCGCACCGCCGGCCGTTCCGGTGACGGACACGACCAGAGCCGACCCCCTGACCGCCGGGGCCAGCCGCGTCGCGACGATGCGCAGCAGGGCCGACCCATCCGTCGCCAACGATCGTGTCTTGTAGGCCCCCGAGACGACCGCGCTCGTGATGTCGGTGGTCCCGGCGAAATAGCGAACGCGCACGGCCGCGGTCCCCTTGGTCCCCTTGACCATCAGCGGCTCCCTTGTCGCGCCACGGTTGTAGACGCGAACGTATGCCGTGGCGCTCGCCCCGACCTTCGCCAGCCGCTGGGTGATCGCCTGGGGCGGCTGCGCGGTTCCGGCCCCGGTGAACACCCCGGTCGAACTGGGCCGGATCGCGAGGTCGGCCAGGTGCCCGGGTGGGGAAACGGCATACGTCACTGTCGTGGTCGTGATATTGCCGGCGCCGTCGGTAGCCGGGATGGCGACGGAGCGCAGTCCGGGCCACGCCGTGTCCAACAGCCTGCCCCACTGCCCTTCTGCACCACAGGTCGCCAGAGAGGAGCCGCCCTTGTCGGTGCAGCTGAAGTCGAGGGTGGCCGAGGATTGGAAAGGAACCGCCACGCCGGGCGCCGGCGATGCGACGGTGACCTCGGGCGCGATGACGTCCGGCGCGTCGAAGACCATCGCCCGATAGGTGTAGTTCGGTGATGTGGCGTTTCGGTCGGTCAGGCGCCAGACCACCTGACCTGTCGGCGAGACCTCGTCGGCGATCGCTTGCGCCCCCGTCGCCCAACCGAGCACCGTGTTGCCATTCGGCAGTCGCTGCGCGGACCCGGCGAACCAGCCGTAGCGTGCGGGATCGTAGGACCAGACCAGAGTGGCCGTGCGCGCCACCGGGTCCAGGGCATACTCACTCACCCGCGTACTGGGACGGGTGATGGGTGGGCCCGAAGGGTCCGCCGGGTTGATGCACATCGGTGTGGAGAAGGCGTCGGATCCGTTGTCGTAGAGCAGAATGTGGCCGTTCGGCAACTCGCTGGCCGTGTGCTGTGCGCACGGACCACCGGGGTAGGGGTCGTCGACAAAGGTGAAGTCGCTTTCGCGCCCACCGAGCTTCCAGACGATGTCGCCGGGCTGGAATCCGTCGTGGGCCACGCGCGCGATGCGCAACACCGAGCTGAGGTGGCGGAAACTGGCGATGAAGTCGCGCCCGTCGTGGGAGACGACGACCGAGTTGACATGGGCGTAGTCCGCATAGGTGTTGAGCCGGACGGTCTGCGCCGCCAGCGAGCTGCTCGTCCATTCGAAGACAATCCTGGCGTCGCCATCTTGCTCCTGGATGACGGAGTCGGTCTTGCCGGTGGCGGCATTGGGCTCGTAGGCCAGCAGGACGATGTGGCCGTCGGGCAGGAGGATCGAGTCGTGCATATCGGTGTCGACGAGCCCGACGGTCTCGTGCGTGGCCACCTGGCGGAAGCTCTGGTCGAACTCCACGATGTGGTTTCCGCTGCGCCCCGGGGTCGTCGTGGGCTGGGCGACGGTGTAGTGGCCGTTGGGTTGACGGCGGAAGTCGTTGGTCCCGGTGGGATAGCCGCTCGCCCAGGCCGGCACTCCGAGCCGGTCGACGATCGCGAGGAAGTACTTGTCGCCGGCAAACCACTTCGTCGGGGCGATGAAGACCTTGCCCGGCGCGACCGCCGACGAATTGACGACTGCGTCGAAGGCGGGAAACTCCGCGGGCAGGTAGTAGAGCGAATGCCGTTCCAGCCCAGCGGAGTCCTCGATCATCACACTGATCTCGTCGCCGGCCACGAGACCGGTCAGGGTAGCTGTGCCCCCGGCGGCCGGCCTGCCGTTGACCCACACGCGACCCGCCGGGTCGTCGGTCGTCGCGGACACGATGACCGTTCCGTCCGAGGCGGTGGTCGTCGTCAGTCCGTACCGGTCGATTCCCGGCGCGAACTCGGGGTACATGCCCAGCCCGCTTCCGCTGACGCTGAGCGTATGCAGCGGTGACGCCTGGGCCTCGAAGCCGAGGACCGCCTGGGATGACGAGGTCCCTCCGAACGCCAAACAAACAAGGAGCGCACCAGCGACGAGATTGGCACGTCGAGTCATTTGTATCTCCCCCAAGCGAGTTCACCGACCGGTGCCGATGCTACTGAACGGCTCGCACGGTGTCTGTCCACCATTTGGATGACCCCGTCGGTCCGGCCGGGCAGCAGGGGCTCTCTCACCAGGCCGAGCGGATGACCCCGAGGGCGGCGGCGAGATCCAGCCCCGAGCGTTGGGCAGACTTGACGAAAAGCGTTGCCGCGGCGTGGATCTCGTCGGTCAACGGCTCCGCGGGCGGGGCCGAGACAACCGTCCCCTTGCGGCCGTTGGTCACCACGAACCCGCGCGCCTCCAGTTCGCGATACGCGCGTGCGACGGTGTTGGTCGCCAGCCCCAGGTCGCCGGCGAGTTGACGCACCGTTGGCAGCCGAGCCCCGGCGGCCAGCGCGCCCTCACGGATCGCGCCGATGACCTGGGTGACGATCTGCTCGTAGGCCGGAGTGACCGACTCCGGCGCCACTGAGAGCATCACGTCGTGACACCGGCCAGCGCGTGCGCGCGCGCCCACCTGAAGTGGTTGTCGCGCAGAGCCAGCACCAATAGCACGCCGAGAACGAGGAACGCAGCCACCGCCAGGACGTATGCCGCGGTGCCAAGCCACGCGGGCCACCCCGGCTGGGCACTTGCCCACCACACGACTGCCGCGGATCCGGCCGCGGCGAGCATGCCCCCGGAGCCGACGAGGTCCCGCAGCGTCTGGGCGCGGACAATCTCCTCCCACGCCAGGCCTGCCGCGCTACTCATCTCGACAGCGCCATCGAGGACTCGGCCTATTGCCGCGTGGATCACGCTCGCAGCCAGGGCGACGCACCCGATCAGAGCGAATCCGATCCACGCGCTCGATCGCCTCGGCGACCCGGCTCGCAGAGCCGCGACCAGGAGAATGACGGCGACCGCGGGGCAGAGAAGTGCGGCAGCGAGCAATCGGCGTTCCAGCGGCAGCACATAGTCCGCCAGCTCCCGACGGCGCAGCTGGGCAACCCGAGCCCGGCCGACGGCACCGATCGGCTGCAACTGCCCGATGCCCGTCCCGAGTGCCGCCCCGAAGGGGATACACAGGGCCAGCCAGGGCAGCCCCTCTCCCGACCAGGCCAGGAGGGCGCCGAGCACCAGATACACCACAGCAATGCCGATGACCCGGCCGCCCTGTCGCTGACCGAGACGGCGCATCAGCAGTGCCTCGTCCGCACCGGCGTCCGGAAGGGCGGCCATCCGCTGCAGGCGCCGTCTTTCCTTGGCGACGAGTTGGTCGCGGACGGCCCAGCTAACGCCGATGAGCGCAACACCGAAGAAGAGCAGGATTACCAGCCGCCCGGTGACCTCACCGAAGTGCACCTCGACGGCCCCGGCGAACATGTGCACGGCCATAGCCTGACCCCTTTGTCTCAGTTTGTATTGCTACAAACTTAGCCACCGAGGCCCGGCGGCACAAGACCTGATCCTCGGAACGGATGCGCGGGCCCGGTCATCGCCCGCGGCCGGCGCCGGCGGACCTAGCCGGCCGCGGTGATCGCCTCATGCGTGGCCAGGACGCGGCGGGCGATGTCGACGTGGAGGTTCTCGATCATTTTGCCGTTGTAGGTGACGACTCCGGTGCCTGCGCCGGCGGTCCAGGCCTCGATGATCCCCTGCGCGTCGGCCACCTCTGCCGCACTCGGCGCAAAGGTGGCGTTGCACACCTCGACCTGGCCGGGGTGGATCAAGGTCTTGCCGTCGAAGCCCATGTGCCGACCTTGCAGGCACTCGGCGGCGAAGCCCTCGGCATCACCGACGTCGTTGAAAACCCCGTCGAGACAGGCGATTCCGGCGCGCCGGGCAGCGAGGAGCGCCATCGACAGCGACATCAGGAGCGGCGCGCGTCCCGGCACAATCTGGGCCTGCAGCTCCTTGACCAGGTCATTGGTCCCCATGACGAAGCACGTCAGCCGATCGGACGCGCGTGCGATCTTCCGCACGTTGACGATCGCCTCGGGCGTCTCGATCATCGCCCAGAGCTTGGTGCGCTTCGGCGCCCGGAAATGCTTCATCGCCGTGACGAGCGATGCGACCTCCTTGGCGGTGTTCACCTTGGGCACGACGATGGCGTCCGGACCCGCGTGGCACGCCGCCTTCAGGTCCGCCTCGTGCCAGGCCGTGCCGATGCCATTGACCCGTATGGTGATCTCCCGGCCCCCATAGTCACCGGACTCCGCTGCGGCACAAGCATTCTCGCGCGCCACCTCCTTGTGGTCCGGGCCGACGGCGTCCTCCAGGTCGAGGATCAACGCATCGACGGGCAGGGTCTTGGCCTTCGCCAACGCCCGCTCGTTCGAGCTGGGCATGTAGAGGACGGAACGCCGCGGACGGTAGGCCGGAGAGCTCATTGCGCCTCCCCCTGCACAGCCGGCGCGTAGAGCGCCGCCAACTCGGGATCGCCGGCCGACAACTGCTCCGCCAGCGCGAGGATCACCAGGCACTGCTTGAGCGACGCGTCGTCCTCCATCTTGCCGTCGAGCATCACCGCCCCCGTGCCGTCGCCCATCGCCGCCTTGACGCGGCGAGCGTGGGCGACATCCGCGGCGCTCGGCGAGAACACCTTCTTGGCAATGGCAATCTGGGCCGGGTGCAGCGACCACGCACCGACGCACCCCAGCAGGAAGGCATTGCGGAACTGGTCCTCGCAGGCGACGACATCCTTGATGTCACCGAAGGGTCCGTAGTAGGGGAAGATGCCGTTCAAGGCGCAGGCATCGACCATACGGGCAATGGTGTAGTGCCACAGATCCTGTTGGTAGACAACACGATCGGCGTTGATGGCATCCTCGACGCCGACCGGCGGGTCCTGTCGCACGAGATAGCCGGGATGTCCGCCACCCACGCGCGTCGTCTTCATCCGCCGGTCCGCGGCGAGGTCGGCCGGCCCGAGCGAGATGCCCTGCATACGCGGCGAGGCGGCGGCGATCTGCTCGACATTCGCCACGCCGCGCGCGGTCTCGAGGATGGCGTGCACGAGGATCGGCCGGGTCAACCCGGCGCGCGCCTCGAGCTGCGCGAGCAGTCGGTCGACATAGTGGATGTCCTCGGGGCCCTGGACCTTTGGGACCATGATGACGTCGAGCTTGTCGCCGATCTCGGTCACGAGCGTGACGACGTCGTCGAGCAGCCAGGGGCTGTCCAGGCTGTTGACGCGGGTCCACAACTGCGTCGCATCGCCAAAGTCGGTGGCCTTGGCGATCGCCACCAGACCCGCCCTCGCCGCCTCCTTGTTGTCCGCCTTGACGGCGTCCTCGAGATTGCCGAGGAGGACATCGACCGTCCCCACAAGGGCCGGGATCTTGGCCGCCATCTTCTCGTTGCTCGGATCGAAGAAGTGGATCATCCGGCTGGGCCGGGCGGGAACCTCGCGGACGGGCAGGGGGGCCCCGACCGCGAGCGGGGCGAAGAAGTCCTTGGCGCTGCGCATGTTTTGGACGCTAGCAGCGCGCCCCACGAGAACCCATATGGGACAGTGTCGATGTGACCGAGCCCGCATCCGCAGCGCCATCGGCGCCCGCCGCGACCGAGCCACCGCCACTCAATCTGAGCAAGCTGCTCGCCGACGGCTTGGCCAAGAGCGACGTGATCTGGTTGCGCACCCCGGACCGCACCCAACTGGTCTGGCACGCCTATGACCGCGACGCCATCCTGGTCGTCACCGGCCCGGGCGAGCAGACCATCGCTCCCCTCCCGGAGTCGGTGGATGTCGTCATCCGGAGCAAGGACACCGGCTCCCGGCTGCTCACGATCTCATGCGTGACGCTCATCCTCGACCCGTCCGAGCCGATGTGGGAGACGGCCGCTGCGGCGCTCGCCGCTGAACGCCTCAACGCCACCGACGACCAGATCGAGCGCTGGCGCACCGAGGGCACCATCTATGTCCTGCACCCGTATGGCGCCCCCACCGACCGCCCCGGCGCCTATCCCGCCACGTCGGGAGCCGCCCGATTCGCTCCCGGCCGCGCGACGACCTCCAGGCTGCGACCTCGTCACCTCGGCGGCCGCTGACGCGCGTGCCGCGTCAGCGCGCGGCGCTCACCCTTGCGTGCGGCATTGCCGTATGCCTGGTGGGTAGCCTGGACGCGTGAGTGCCCCTTCCCGCGTCTTCGTCGCCCGCCTGGCGGGGCTCGCGGTCTTCGACCCGCTGGGCGACCGAGTGGGCACGGTGCGCGATGTGGTCGTCACCTTCTCTCAGAATCGCCGGCCCCGGGTGATCGGCCTGGTCGTCGAAGTGGCTCGCAAGCGGCGCGTCTTTCTCCCGATGACCCGGGTGACCTCCGTCGAGGGCGGGCAGGTGATCACCACCGGGCTGGTGAACATGCGCCGTTTCGAGCAGCGCCAGAACGAGACGCTCGTGCTCGCCGAGCTCTTCGAGCGACTCATCCAGGTGCGCACCCCGTCCGGCGTGGTCGAGGCGACCGTCGAGGACATCGGCATCGAGCGAGATCGCACCCGCGACTGGTCGATCACCAAGGTCTTCTGCCGCGAGGGCCGGCCGCAGGCTGGGCTGGCCCGCCTGGGCCGTCGCCGGAACACGACCTTCGTCGCCTCCGTCGAGGACGTCACCGGCCTGCATATGGCCGGCTCAGAGCAGTCGGCAGCGCTGCTTCTGGAGACCTACGAGGATCTCAAGCCCGCGGATCTGGCCGAGGTCATCCACGACTTATCGCCCAAGCGCCGGGCCGAGGTCGCCGCCGCCCTCGATGACGAGCGGCTGGCCGACGTCATCGAGGAGTTGCCCGAGGACGACCAGATCCAGATCCTCGCCAGCCTGGAGACCGACCGCGCGGCCGACATCCTCGAGGCGATGGAGCCCGACGACGCCGCCGACCTGCTCGCGGAACTCCCCGAGGAGCAGCAGGAGCAGTTGCTGCAGTTGATGGAGCCGGACGAGGCCGCCGATCTGCGGCGGTTGCTCGCCTATGACGAGAACACCGCCGGTGGCCTGATGACCACCGACCCGATCATCCTCGGGCCGGAGGCGAGCATCGCCGAAGCGCTCGCCCTGGTCCGCCAGGAGGAGTTGCCGACGGCGGTCGCCACCGTGGTCTTCGTCTGCCGGGCGCCGCTCGAGACCCCGACCGGCAAGTACCTCGGCATGGTGCACATCCAGCGGCTCCTGCGCGAGCCCCCGCACGCGAGCATCGGCTCGATCATCGACAAAGACCTCGAACCGCTCTCGCCGAACGACCCGCTGGCCGGGGTCACGCGTCAACTGGCGATCTACAACATGGTCAGCCTGCCCGTCGTCGACGAGGCGGGCCACCTGCTGGGCGCGGTCACCGTCGACGACGTGCTCGATCACATCCTTCCCGACGACTGGCGCGAGGAGCGGCACGGGGTGACTCATGGCTGAGCGCCGGATCCGGCTCGATCAGCCGCAAGAGCAGGGCCGCCGCTGGAGCGCGCCGTCCTTCGCCAATGAGGAGTTCTTCGGGGCTTTCGCCGAGAAGTTCGCCCGCTTCATGGGGACCTCCTACTTCCTGATCGGCATGTCGATCTTCGTCGTGGTGTGGGTGGGCTGGAATCTCGCTTTCACCACCAAGCCCTGGCAGTTCGACAAATACCCCTTCATCTTCTTGACCTTGATGCTCAGCCTGCAGGCGTCGTATGCCGCGCCCCTGATCCTGCTCGCCCAGAATCGCCAGGCGGACCGGGACCGGGTGGCCCTGGAACAGGACCGAGCCCGCGACGAGCGCAATCTCGCCGACACCGAATTTCTCACCCGCGAGGTTGCGGCACTGCGGATCGCCTTGCGGGACAGCGCAACTCGTGACTTCGTCCGAAGTGAGCTGCGGATGTTGCTGGAAGAGCTGGAAGGCCGCGAGGACTCGGTCAAGAAGCGCGCCGAGCGCAAGGCCAAGCGCAAGGAGCGCGCGAAGGCCAAGGCGAAGGCGAAGGCCCGCGCCGAGCGGCTCCGCGCGCAGACCGCGGCACTCCAGAGCGATGCCACGCGCAGCGCTGGCCCGCACGGTCAGGCGCCAGGCGCCCCATAGCCGCGCGGGGCACACGACAAGCCCCGCAGCTCGGCCTGCCGCCCGCTCGAGGTGTGACGACAAGCGGTGTGGCCGCACGGCATACGGTAAGCCCGTCGGCCCTGGGCGGCCGAGGCGATGTGTGGGACAGATCGCGCCCGGAGGCGGCGCTGCGAATGCAAGCCCGATGCCGGCTGACACGTAGTCTGGCCGGGTGCCCGAACAGCCCACCCTTGCCGCCCTGCATGCCGCCCTGGCCACCGTCGATGATCCGGAGATCCGCAAGCCGATCACCGATCTCGGGATGGTCGACGAGGTCCGCATCGATGACGACGGCGCGGTTTTTCTGCGCATCCTGCTGACCGTCGCGGCCTGCCCGCTCAAGGACACCCTGACCAAAGATTCGACCGCCGCGCTGATGAAGGTGCCCGGGGTGAGCAGCGTGCGTGTCGACCTCGGCGTGATGTCGGACGAACAGCGCGCAACCTTGCGCTCGACCCTGCGCGGCGGCGCCCCCGAGAAGGAGATCCCCTTCGCCAAGCCCGGCACCCTGACCCGCGTGTATGCCATTGCTTCCGGCAAGGGCGGCGTCGGCAAGTCCTCCGTGACGGCAAATCTGGCGGCCGCGCTGGCTCAACAGGGTCTGAAGGTCGGCGTGGTCGACGCCGACATCTACGGCTTCTCCATCCCTCGCATGCTCGGGGTCACGGGGACGCCGACCCAGGTCGACGACATGATCCTGCCGCCGATCGCCCACGAGGTGAAGGTGATCTCGATCGGGATGTTCGTGCCGGGCAACCAGCCGGTCGTGTGGCGCGGACCGATGCTGCACCGGGCGCTCAACCAATTCCTCGCCGACGTCTTCTGGGGCGATCTGGACATCCTGCTGCTCGACCTGCCGCCGGGCACCGGGGATGTCGCGATCTCGGTCGCCCAACTGATCCCGAACGCCGAAATCCTCGTCGTCACGACGCCCCAGACCGCGGCAGCGGAGGTCGCCGAGCGGGCCGGGTCGATCGCCGTGCAGACCCGCCAACGGATCGTCGGGGTGGTCGAGAATATGTCGTGGCTGGAGTTGCCCGACGGCAGCCGGCAGGAGATCTTCGGGTCCGGCGGTGGGGCCGCGGTGTCCCAGTCGTTGACCCGGTTGACCGGCGCCGATGTGCCCCTGCTCGGTCAGATCCCCCTGGATACGACGCTTCGGGTGGGCGCCGACGAGGGCACCCCGGTGGTGCTGGGCAACCCCACTTCGCCCGCGGCCACTGCCCTGCGCGCGATCGCCAAGGGACTCGGCACGCGCTCGCGCGGACTGGCCGGCCGCTCCCTCGGCCTGTCCCCCACCGCCCGCTAACGACTCCGACGGGTAGGGGCGAAATCTGCGCGCTCGGCCGCCGAACGCCGAGAATGCCAGCGTTGTGCCGTCCGTGCCTGGTTGTCGCGCGAGGTATCAGAGCTGGGTCCCACGCTCTGCGTGGGCCGAAGGAGCGAAGAACTTCGTGGGGTGACTTTTAGGTGGCGTCCGCGTCGAAGGGCGTGGGGCGGCGGACGTCCGCCGCCGGGGCGAGTTCACCGGACACGACCTCGCCCGTGCCGATCTGGCCGGCGGACTCGCGGACGCTCGACAACTCGTCGCGCACCGGGTTCCACGCAGCCTCGAGCGGCTCCCGCAAAGCGTCCCGGACGATCTTGCGAGGGTCATAACTGCGCGGGTCGTACTGGCGCCAGTTGATGTCGTCGAACTCCGGACCCATCTGCTCGCGCAGTTGCGACTTGGCGGAGTCCGCCATCACCCGCATCGAACGGATGCCGCGGGCCAGCTTCGCGGCATACTCCGGCATCCGCTGCGGGCCGATGATGATGACCGCGAGGATGAGGATGACGAAGAGTTCGTCCCAGCCCATGGGCATGTGTGGTGATCCTCGTCCTTCTCGCGACTACTTCTTCGCGGCCTGAAGCGTCATTGTGACATTGATCGTCTGCTCGCCGCGGCGCACCGTCACCGGCACCGAGTCGCCGACATTCTTGGCGCGGATGGCCACGATCAGATCGTCGGAGTCCGCCACCTCCTGGCCGTCGAAACGGACGATCAGATCACCGGGCTTGATGCCTGCCTTGGCCGCTGGGCCGTTGCTGGTGACCGGCTGGGCACCGTTGACGGCGGTGGCCCTGACCTTCGCACCCGGACCGGCGTAATCGGGATCGAGCATCACGCCGATGATCGGGTGCTCCGAGGTCCCGGTCCTGATCAGCTGGTCGGCTGTCTTGACGACCTGATCGCTGGGGATGGCGAAGCCCAGGCCGATATTTCCCGCGCTGCCTTGACTAGCCCCCGGCGGGGTGGCGATCGCGGAGTTCACGCCGATCACCTTGCCGGCCCGGTTGATCAGGGGGCCACCACTGTTGCCCGGGTTGATGGCCGCGTCGGTCTGGATGGCGTTGATATAGGACCGGCTGCTCGAATCGCCGGCAACCACCGGCCGGTTCACCGCCGAGACGATCCCCGCGGTGACGGTGCTGGTCAGACCGAGCGGGGCCCCCATGGCCAGCACCTCTTCGCCGACCCGCACGTTGGCGGAGTTGCCCATCGGCAGCGGCGTCAGCGACTCTTCGCCCGTAGCCAGGACCGCGACGTCGTAGTTGGGATCGGTGCCCACGACAGTCGCCGACAGCTTGCGGCCGTCCGCAAGGAGCACGGTGATGCTGTCACCGACGCCCGCGACGACGTGGTTGTTGGTGATGATGTGGCCGGCCCGGTCGTAGACGAACCCCGATCCGGTGGCTCCGGAGGTGCCCGTCGAGGCACGGATGGTGACGACGCTCGGAAGGGCACCCGCGGCCAGGCTGGCATAGCCGGCGGCCGAGCCGCCGAGTTCGGTGCGGGTCAGGCCGACGCCGAGCGCGCCGCCGGCCAGCGCGGCGACGACGCCGGTGACCGCGGTGACCCCCATCAGGGCGGGCCAACTCGGCCCCTTGCCCCGACCGGGCACGTATGCCGTGAGGTCACCCCCCGCAGCCGGTGCCGGGAGGTCCGCTGCCGAGACACCGTGGACGCTCCCAACAGGAGCCGGCGCCCCAGTCGATGATGAACCTGAGGTAGAGGTCCACGGTGGCACAATGGGCGGCCCCCACGCCGTCGGGATCGGGGCGGTGCCGGCCACGGGCTCCCCGAGGCCCTCGCTGCCGTGTTGGCCCCACTGAGGCTGGCCGTCATGGGCCTTGGCCCCTTGAGCTTGGCCGCCCTGGGTCTGGTCGCCCTGGGCGTGGTCGCCCTGGGCCTGGCGCCCCTGCGGCTCGCCCCCGATCGGCCGGCCCACGGAGCCCG
>NZ_DAOQZV010000087.1:0-11720 GCF_035343835.1 Nostocoides sp.
GCTGACTGCCTGCGCGCCGCCGGCCCCGCCGGCCGGCGGGGTCGCCGCCCTGAAGTTGCCGACCGACGTCTCCGAGACCGAGAAGATCTGCCGCTGGTCGAACTGGACGGCCTACCTCGACTACGACGAGGAGACCAAGACCTACCCGACCCTGGAGGCCTTCAACAAGGAGTCCGGGATCCACGCGACCTACAGCGAGGACATCGAGGACAACGACACCTATGTCTCCAAGGTCAAGCCGCAGTTGCAGGCCGGGCAGGACATCGGCGCCGACATCTTCACCTTGACCGACTGGATGGCCAACCGAATGATCCAGGAGCGGCTCGTCCAGCCGCTGGAGTTGATCCGGATGCCGAATGTCGCGGCAAATATGCTGCCGACGCTGAAGGAGGTCTCCTTCGACCCGGGCCGCAACAACTCGGTCACCTGGCAGAGCGGGTTCGCGGGGATCGGCTACAACAAGGCCAAGATTGGGCGCGACCTGAAGTCGCTCGATGAGTTGTTCACCGACGAGCTCAAGGGCAAGGTCACCGTCCTGTCCGAGATGCGCGACACGCTCGGGCTGATGATGCAGTGGCAGGGCGTGGACATTTCTGGCAACTGGGGCAAGACAGAGTTCGACAAGGCGCTGGAGAAGTTCAACCAACTCGTCAGCGACAACTACATCCGCCGGATCAAGGGCAATTCCTATCTCAACGACCTCAAGAGTGGCAATGCCGTCGCGGGGATCGTCTGGAGTGGTGATCTGTTCATTCTTCGGGCCGAGACCGAGGACCCGAACTGGCAGTTTGTCATCCCTGAGTCCGGGGGCACCTTGTGGTCAGACAACATGATGGTCCCGATCACCTCGACCCATCGGCGCAATGCCGAGGAGTTGATCAACTACTACTACGACCCCGAGGTCGCGGCGCAGGTCGCGGCCTATGTCAACTATGTCTCCCCAGTCCTGGGCGCCCAGAAGGTATTGGCCAAGACCGATCCAGAGCTCGCGGACTCACCGTTCATCTTCCCCGGTGAGGACTACATCAAGGAGCACCACATCCAAGGGTTCCGGGCGTTGACTCCCGAAGAGGATGCCGACTACAGCGCCGCGTGGGCAAAGGTGGTGGGCAACTGATGTCCGGATTTCGCGAAGCCAAGGGTGACCTGGAGATCGAAAGCGTCACCAAGTCCTTTGGCGATTTCAACGCCGTCGACGATCTGACTCTGGTCGTTCCGCGCGGATCGTTCTTCGCCCTGCTCGGTCCGTCCGGCTGCGGCAAGACGACGACCTTGCGGATGGTCGCCGGCCTGGAGCAGCCGACGTTGGGGCGCATCCTGATCGGTGACACCGATCTGACCGGCTCCCGCCCGTATGAGCGCCCGGTCAACACCGTCTTCCAGAGTTATGCCCTCTTCCCGCACCTGACGGTCCGGGACAATGTGGCCTTCGGCCCCAAGCGGCGCGGCGCCAAGAATGCGCTCCAACTTGCCGACGAGGCTCTCGACTTGGTGCAGCTGCCGCACCTCGCGTCGCGGAAGCCGGCGCAACTTTCCGGTGGTCAGCAACAGCGCGTCGCGGTCGCCCGGGCCCTGGTCAACCGGCCGGAGGTGCTTCTGCTCGATGAGCCGCTCGGCGCTCTCGACCTGAAATTGCGCCGCCAGATGCAGGTCGAGCTCAAGCGCATCCAGACCGAGGTGGGCCTGACCTTCATCCACGTCACCCATGACCAGGAAGAGGCCATGACCATGGCCGACACCGTCGCGGTCATGAACCACGGCCGCATCGAGCAGATGGGCCCCCCGGCCGCGATGTACGACCTGCCGGTCACGGCCTTCGTCGCCAATTTCGTGGGCCAGTCCAATCTCGGACGTGGGCGCATCACCGATCGCGACGGGGACTTCCTCGTTGTCGACGTGCACGGATCCACGGTGAAGGTGCCCCATCGACGCAGCCAAGTACAGAGCGGCGACATCCTGTTCGGCGTCCGGCCCGAGAAGGTCCGCATCCATCGCGACCGGCCGACCGGGGTCGGCAACGACATGGCCGCGACTGTTCTGGACGTCTCGTTTACCGGTGTCGCGACCCAATATCTCGTCACGGTTGCCAGCGGGGCGACGTGGAGCGTCTACGAACAGAATCTCGATGTCGAGCCGATCGACCTCAAGCCCGGTGACCGCGTGTGGATGTCGTGGGATCCGGGGCACGCCTTCGGGGTCCCGGCCGAGAACGCCGAGGTCCCGCAGGGGCCGGTGCTTGCCTCCGAGGCCACCTCGTCCGATCCGTCCAGCGGCCCGGCGCTGCAGGACGCTCAATGAGTGCGCTGGCCCATGCCGGCGGCGGTGGCGGGCACCCCGCGGCAACCGGCCCCGATCAGGCCAAGCGTGGCAGCTGGCTGCCTTATCTGCTGCTCCTGCCCGGCTTGCTCTGGCTGGCGATCTTTTTTGTCGCGCCGCTTGTCCAGCTCTTCACCGTCAGCCTGCAGTCGAAGCTCAAGGGCTATCCCGGCTACTACTACCGCGACCTGAACTTCCACAACTATTGGTCGGCCCTGACCGAGTTCGCGCCGCACTTCGGCCGGTCGCTGCTGTTTGCCGGCTTGGCGACCTTCTTCGCCTTCTGCCTGGCCTACCCGCTGGCGTATGCCATGGCCTTCAAGGCCGGCAAATGGCGCGGGGTGATGATGATCTGCATCATCGCTCCCTTCTTCACCAGCTTCATGCTGCGCACCATCGCCTGGCGGCAGATCCTTGCCGACGAGGGCCCGGTCGCCTCGACGTTGAACTTCCTTCATGTGCTCCCCGGCGGCCGGATCACCGAGACGTGGATGGCGGTCGTCGCGGGCTTGACCTACAACTTCCTGCCCTTCATGGTGTTGCCGATCTATGCCTCGCTGGAGCGGGCCGATCCGCGGGTCATCGAAGCCGGTGGCGATCTGTATGCCAATGGCTTCACGACCTTCCGGACCGTCACCTTGCCGATGAGCATGCCGGGCGTCATCGCGGGCACCCTACTCACCTTCATCCCGGCCGCCGGTGACTATGTCAACGCCGAACTACTCGGCTCCGACCGGAGCACCAAGATGGTCGGCAATGTCATCGAGAGTCAGTTCTTCAAGGTGCCGGGCGGCTTCCCGATCGCGGCCGCCCTTTCCTTCACCTTGATGGCTCTGATTCTCGCAATGGTCTTTGTCTATATCCGCCGCTTCGGGACGGAGGAGTTGCTGTGAGCACCGCGTCCCCTGACACCGCTCTCGCCTTCCGTCCGTCGCCCGGCCGCCGCGCCCAGGCGTGGATCGCCAATCGCTTCGCGATGATCGCCGCGATCCTGGTGTTGCTCTACCTCTTTGTCCCGGTGGGCTACACCTTTGCCTTCTCCTTCAACAACTACCGCAAATCCAATATCACGTGGAACTCCGAGGGCAGCCCGACGCTGAAGCACTGGAAGAACCCGTGCGGTGCGCCCGGCGTGTGCGAGGCCCTCGGCAACTCCCTCAAAATCGGCCTGATCGCCACCGTGATCGCGACCATCCTGGGGACACTCATCGCCTTCGCGCTGGTGCGTTACCGCTTCCGCGGCCGGGCGAGCGGAAATGTGCTCGTCTTCATCCCGATGGCGACTCCCGAAATCGTGCTCGGCGCGAGCCTGCTCACGCTCTTTGTCCAGGGTTTCTCGCGCGTCGGCCTGCGGCTGGGCTTCTGGACGATCGTCATCGCCCACATCATGTTCTGCATCTCCTTCGTCGTGGTGACCGTCAAGGCCCGGTTGCAGAGTCTTGATCCCCGTCTGGAGGAGGCCGCCCAGGACCTGTATGCCGGCCCGCGCGCGACCTTCCGCTACATCACCTTGCCTCTGGTGCTGCCCGGCATCGTGGGCGCCGCCCTGCTCTCGTTCTCGCTGTCCTTCGACGACTTCATCATCACCAACTTCGTCTCCGGCAACGAGACGACCTTCCCCAAGTTCGTCTATGTCTCCTATCTGCGCGGGATCCCCGCCCAGGCCAATGTGATCGGCTTCTCGATGTTTTTCATCGCCGTGCTTCTTGTCATTGCCGGCCAGCTGATCGGCAACGCCCGCAAGAAGACCTGACCTCCCCGCGTAGCGGTCCCCCTTATCCCTTCGTTGTCAGGAACCCCGAGTGGCCATCACCGAACTCACGCCGGCGGCGCCAGCCGCGTCCGGCAAGGGCCTCAAGGCCGGCGCTCTCGGCCTGGTCGGCAGCGTCATCGTCGGCATCGCCTCCACTGCCCCGGCCTATTCGCTCGCGGCGACCTTGGGCTATGTCGTCTCCGGCGGGGCGGGGTTCAAGGCGCCGGCAATCATGCTGCTCGCCTTCATCCCGATGTATTTCATCGCGGTCGCCTATCGCGAGTTGAACGAAGCCGAGCCCGATTGTGGCACCACCTTTACCTGGGCGACGCGCGCCTTCGGCCCGGTCGTGGGCTGGATGGGTGGCTGGGGAATCATCGCCGCCGACGTCATCGTGATGGCCAATCTGGCTCAGATCGCCGGCGCATACTCCTTCACTCTGGCCAATGAACTCGGCATTCACAACAGCCTCGACCAGAGCACCGGCTGGTCCACCTTCGCCGGGCTGGTCTGGATCGCCGTGATGACCTATATCTGCTATCGCGGGATCGAGGTCTCCGCGCGCTTGCAGTATGGCCTGCTCGGCATCGAGATCGTCACGCTGGTCGTCTTCGCCGTCGTGGCCCTCGCCAAGGTCTACGGCGGAACGGCACCCGATGGCTCCCAGCACCCTCATCTCTCGTGGCTGTGGCCCGGCGGGTTATCCATGTCCGTCTTGTCCTCCACCGTCCTGCTTGCCGTCTTCATCTACTGGGGCTGGGACACCGCCGTCTCGACCAATGAGGAGGCCGACGACCCCGGCAAAACGCCGGGCCGCGCTGCGGTCATCTCCACCCTGCTTCTCTTGGTCACCTACATCCTCGTGAGCGTTGCCGCGGTGGCCTTCGCCGGCGTCGGGGACACGGCGCACGGCTTGTCCAGCCCCGACAATGCCGCAGACGTGTTCAACGCGATCGGACCGACGCTCTACGGCGACAGCTTCTTCGGCAAGGCCGGCCTTGCCCTGCTCGCCATCTCGATCCTCACCAGCGCCTCGGCCTCAACCCAGACGACGATTCTCCCGACCGCCCGGACGGCGCTGTCGATGGCGGTCTATAAGGCCATTCCCGGGAAGTTTGCCCGGATTCACCCGCGCTACCTCACGCCGACCTGGTCGACCATCGGAATGGGTCTGGTCTCGGCCGCTTTCTACTTGGGTATGACGGCGATCAGCCCCAACATTCTGGCCGCCCTCATCGGCGCCATCGGCCTGCAGATCGCGTTCTACTACGGCCTGACCGGCATTGCCTGCGCCTGGTTCTACCGCCATTCCCTGGGCACTCCGCGCCACCTGATCAACCGCGGGATCATTCCGCTGGCCGGCGGCATCTTCCTCTTCACGATGTTCGCCTACGCCCTCAAGACATATGCCGCTTCCGACTACCTCACCGACGACGCCGGGGCGAATGTCACGATCTTCGGGATCGGGGCGGTCGCCGTTGTCGGCATCCTCGCCCTGCTCGCCGGCCTCGTCCTCCTCGCTATTCAGCGGATGGTGGCCCCGGCGTACTTCCGCGGGGAGACTCTCCCGCAGCGCAGTTCGGCCGACCTGATCCTGGCCGGTGAGCAGCCGATCGGCGTCGAGCCGATCACCTTGCCCGATTCGCGTGAGGCTACCGTCATCGCCCCGGATCTCGGCAACCTGCCCCGGGGCGCGGAGGCGGTCGACCCGCTCACGGGAGAGCGCTTCATACGTCCCGAAAAACCACAAAAATGAGTGTAAGAGAACGGAATTTGTGATGCGCATCCTGATGATCGGTGCCGGCGGGGTCGGTGACGCCGCGGCCAAGATCGCCGTCGAGCGCGACTTCTACGACGTCTTCGTGGTGGCCGACTATGACATCGAGCGGGCCCGCCGCACGGTGGCGTCGGTGCAGGCGAGGCAGCCCGGCGAGAACCGCTTCCATGCCGTGACCGTGGACGCCTCGGACGAGAACGCGGTGGCCGCCGCGATCCGGCTGACGGGCGCCACACACGTGCTCAACGCGGTGGACCCGCGTTTCGTGATGCCGATCTTCAATGGCTGCCGGACCGCTGGTGCGAACTATCTCGACATGGCGATGAGCCTGTCGTTGCCGCACAAGGACGCGCCCTACGACAAGGCCGGGGTCAAGCTCGGGGATGAGCAGTTCGCTCAGGCCTCGGACTGGGAGGGCGCCGGCCGCCTGGCACTCGTGGGCATTGGCGTCGAACCGGGGCTCTCCGACGTCTTCGCGCGGTATGCCGCCGACCACCTCTTCAGCAGCATCGACGAGCTGGGCACGCGGGACGGCGCCAATCTCGCCTACTTCCGGCCGGACGGCACCGAGGGTTTCGCGCCGGGCTTCTCGATGTGGACGATCATCGAGGAGTGCCTCAACCCGCCGGTGGTGTGGGAGAAGTCGCGGGTGGTCGGCGGGAATGTCGAAACCGGCTTCTTCACCCTGCCGCCCTTCAGTGAGCCGGAGGTCTTCGACTTCCCCGAGGGCATCGGCCCGGTGGAGTGCGTGCACGTCGAGCACGAGGAAGTCCTGCTCATGCCCCGGTGGCTGGACGCCGAGCGCGTGACGTTCAAATACGGCCTGGGCGAGCAGATGATCTCGATCCTCAAGGCGCTGCATACGCTCGGCCTGGACAGCAAGGACCCGGTGACCATCAAGGGGATCCAAGTAGCCCCGCGCGACATCGTCGCGGCGGTGCTCCCCGACCCGGCCACCATCGGGCCGCAGCTGACCGGCAAGACGTGCGCCGGAGTCATGGTCACCGGAACGGGCGTCGACGGCCAGCCGCGATCGACCTACCTCTACCACGTGGCCGACAACGAGGTCACAATGCGTGATTACGACGCCCAGTGTGTGGTCTGGCAGACGGCCTTCAACCCGATCGTCGCGCTGGAGTTGCTCGCGACCGGCGCCTGGGCGGGCGCGGGCGTACGCGGCCCAGAAGCCTTCGACGCCGCACCCTTCCTGGAGTTGCTGGCGGCGCCCAAGCCCGAGGGCTACGGCATCGAGTGGGGCATCGAGGAACGGTAGGGGAGCGGTCAGAGCGCGT
Source organism: Nostocoides sp. (assembly GCF_035343835.1). Taxonomy (NCBI): domain Bacteria; kingdom Bacillati; phylum Actinomycetota; class Actinomycetes; order Micrococcales; family Intrasporangiaceae; genus Nostocoides; species Nostocoides sp. The sequence continues at coordinate 7,139 of NZ_DAOQZV010000087.1, forward strand.
CGACGAGGTGAGCAACGTCCACGCCGTGACTGTGCCGCGCGCCGGCCAACTCGACATACCGGCTGGCGAGCTGGTCCTTGCCGGCGCCAAGCACCGCGCCGACGGCGCCGAGGTCGTGCACGACGCGCTCGGTGGGCACGACGGACGCGATGCGTCGCCAGAGGGCGGCTTCGAGCGCATTGAAAGCGGTCTGCACCTCTTCGATGCGCACGCCGGCGTGGAAGCGATCCGAGGCCACGTGGTAGGCGTGCTCGGCAAAGTGGAGCGGACGCTCGGTCTCGAGGCTGGTGAGCACCGCGTCGAGCAACTCGTGCAGGCGTGCCTCGAGGTCGTGGGCCTCGAGTTCGAGATAGTGGGGCAGTCGCGCGAGCCGAACGGTGTCGGCAGCCTCGGCGACGACATCGGCGGCATGCGGGCGCACGCGTTCGCTGATCATCATGGGAGAGTTGACCTTTCGTCGGATCTGGGCGACCACGACGCTGGAGCCGGTGGCCACTATCAGCCACACTCACGATGGTACTCCCGGGTAAACAACGCGCCGAATCCGCCTGACGCGGCCCGGTCCGTAGGATGCGACGCATGACTCGCTATGGCGCGCAGTTCGGGCCCGACATCACCTTCCTCGGTGTGGACCGGTGCGACCTGGACGATCCCGAGTCGTATGCCGATGCCGACGTCGTGATCCTCGGCGCGCCCTTCGACGGCGGCACTTCCCACCGCCCCGGCACGCGCTTCGGCCCCCAGGCGATCCGGATGACCGACTACCTCCCGCACGACGGGTCGCGCCCATCGCTGGCGCTGCGCGTGGACGGACTGCAGGATCTGCGCGTCGTCGACGCGGGTGATGTCGAGATGTACTCGGGGGCCATCGAGACGGCGCTGCCGGCGCTGGAGGCGGCCGTCACCAAAGTTGCGTCGGCAGGGGCGATCCCGGTCGTGCTCGGCGGCGATCACTCGATCGCCTTCCCGGACGCCAAGGGGTGCGCCAATGTGCTCGGGCACGGGCGGGTGTCGATGATCCACTTCGACGCGCACGCCGACACGGGCAATATCGAGTTCGGTTCGCTCTGGGGACACGGCCAGCCGATGCGGCGGCTCATCCAGTCCGGTGCCCTACGGGGAGATCGCTTCCTGCAGATCGGGTTGCGCGGCTACTGGCCGCCGCCAGAGACGCTGGACTGGATGGCCGATCAGCGCATGCGCTCTTTCGAGATGACCGAGATCGTGCACCGTGGTCTCGAGGAGTGCTTGACCGAGGCCTTCGCGATCGCCACCGATGAGTGCGACGGCGTCTTCCTCTCCGTCGACATCGACGTCTGCGACCCGGGGCACGCACCGGGCACTGGGACGCCCGAGCCGGGCGGCCTCTCGGCCCGCCAGTTGCTCGATGCCGTCCGCCGGATCTGCCTCGAACTTCCCGTATGCGGTGTCGACGTCGTCGAGGTCAGCCCGCCCTACGATCACGCCGATATCACCGCTGCTCTGGCGAATCGCGTTGTCCTAGAGGCACTCTCGGCGATCGCCCGGCGGCGCAAGGATGCCCGCGACGGCACCACCTGGGATCCCGCCCTGCCGCTGCTGTCGGGCCGCGCTGCCGAGATCCCCCACGGCCACCTCGGGCACGACCACAGCCACTGACCCACCCCGCACAGTCAAGGACAACGTATGGCGCTCACCCAGAAGTCGGTCATCGAGGCCGTCCCGACCGGCCTGTTCATCGGCGGCACTTGGCGGGAGGCGAGTGGCGGCACCCGCTTCGATGTCCACGACCCAGCGACCGGGGCCGTCCTGACGACGTGCGCCGATGCCACACCCGAGGACGGGATGGCCGCGCTCGACGCCGCGGTCACGGCGCAGGCGTCCTGGGCCAAGGTCGCGCCGCGCGAACGCTCGGAAATGTTGCGGGCGGCATACGAAAAGCTGACGGAACGGGCGGAGGAGTTCGCCCTGCTGATGACTCTGGAGATGGGCAAGCCGCTCGCCGAGGCGCGCGGCGAGGTCGCCTATGGCGCGGAGTTCTTCCGGTGGTTCGCCGAGGAGGCCGTGCGTGTGCACGGGCGCTACTCGGTGGCACCCAATGGAGCGACCCGGCTCCTGACGATGAAGCAACCAGTCGGCCCGACCTACATGATCACGCCGTGGAATTTCCCGCTCGCCATGGGGACGCGCAAGATCGGCCCGGCGATCGCGGCCGGCTGCACGATGGTCGTCAAGCCGGCCCACGAGACGCCGCTGTCGATGCTCGCCCTCGTCGAGTTGCTGGAGGAGGTCGGGGTGCCTGCGGGCGTGGTCAATGTCGTGACCACGACGCACTCCGGCGCGCTGTCGGAGCCGATCATCCGTGACCCCCGGCTGCGCAAGCTGACCTTCACCGGCTCGACCGCGGTGGGCAAGAAGCTGGTGGAGCAGTCGGCCGAGCAGTTGTTGCGGCTGTCGATGGAGCTGGGCGGGAATGCGCCCTTCATCGTCTTCGCGGACGCCGACCTCGACAAGGCGGTCGACGGGGCGATGCTGGCCAAGATGCGCAATATCGGTGAGGCGTGCACCGCGGCCAATCGCTTCTTCGTTCAGGAGTCGGTGGCGGCGGCTTTCGCCGAGAAATTCGCGGCAAGGATGGGCGCGCTGACCGTCGGCAAGGGCACCAAGTCCGGCATCGACGTCGGCCCGCTGATCACCGCCAAGGCCCGCGACGGCGTGCACGAGTTGGTGCTCGACGCGGTCGGCAAGGGCGCGCGGGCGCTGACCGGCGGGGACGCGGTGCCGGGGCGGGGTTACTTCTACGCGCCGACGGTGCTCGCCGATGTGCCAGCAGACGCCCGGGTGCTCACGGAGGAGATCTTCGGCCCGGTCGCCCCGATCGCGACCTTCACCGATGAGGCGGACGCAATCGCGAAGGCCAATGGCACCGAATACGGGCTGGTGGGGTATGTCTTCACCAACGACTATGCCCGAGTGATCCGGGTCGCCGAGGCGCTGGAGTTCGGGATGGTCGGTATCAACACCGGCATCGTCTCCAACCCGGCCGCGCCCTTCGGCGGGGTCAAGCACTCCGGCTTCGGCCGCGAGGGCGGCTTCGAGGGGATCGACGAGTACTTGGAGACGAAGTACGTCGGCCTGGCGTTTTAAGTCACCCCACGAGGTTCTCGCTCCTTCGTCGCTCGATACCTCGCGGGGACCCCGACAGAAGTCGCCCCACTCGCCCGAGATGCCGGCCGGACGTGCGCGGTCGTCAGTCGAAGATGCGGACGCCGGGGCTGAGTTCGGCGACCCGCTCGCGCAGCCAGATGCGGGTCCGGTCGGCGACGCCCCACGGGTCGATGGTGTTGACATAGATCCCGGAGTTGCCCTCGAAGCCGGCGGGCGTCGAGATGCGCCACTTCAGCAGGGCCCGTAGCGGGATCGCGTGCTGCTGACTCGGAGCGCGGTAGTGCCACTCCTCGTTGACCGGCAGGTGCGGACCCATGGCGACATGGCAGGCATGCAGCAGCGCGGAGAAGTCGGCGAGCTCGGCCGTGCTGAGGTTGGCGAGGTCGGAGTCGGGGCGCCGCAGCCATACCTCCAGAGTCGGGAAGCGGTGGCCGACGCCGGCCGCCGCGAAGCCGGTGGACGTCTCGGCGACGAGCAATCCGTTCTCGGTCAGCAACGTCAGGTAGTCCTCGACGAGCCGCGGCCGGGTCCGCAGCCGGTCGGCGTCCAAGGTTCGCGCGCGTCCCAGCTCGTCGATCGCGACCAGCTGCTTGTGGAGATGGTCGAAGGAGGCGCCCGCCGGGCGAAGCCAGTTCTGGAAGACGATGACATTGCGCACGCTGGCCGTCTTCTCGTACAGCCGCAGCGCCGCCGCTCGGGTGAAGTCGATGAACTGGTGGTGCTCATCCGGGGTGAGCGTGCCGGACGAGGCCAGGAGTGCGTTGTCTGCGCGGTCGTCGGTCAGGTGGCGGCGGGCGATGACGACATCGTGGAAGCCACCGAAGATCCCACTGCCGATGATGGCGTCATCGCCGCGATCCAGCAGCCAGGGCGCATGGCGCGCGATCAGCGCCAGCACCTGTTCGCGGCCCCCGGGTGAGGTGAAATACGCTCGGCGGCAAGCGATTTCGCGGTCCGAGATCTGATAGCTGTGGTTGGTGCGCCAATAGTCGAGCGAGAGGATCGGGAAGAGATTCGGGATGAGCCTGAAGTCCGCGGTCGTCTCGAAGAGCCGCTCCGCGGGCAAGTCGTATGCCGTTTCCCACCCCCGCGCCATGCGCACCCGGCGTGCCTTCTCCGGCGGTGTATCCAGGTAGCGGTCCGGGCAGAACGCGCACAGGGCGTTGCGCTGAGCCGGGTCGACGGGCACGACCTCAGCGACCGGTTGGTGGAGGGGGCGATGGCCACGGCCGGGGATGGTCCAGACATGTGTGCCGGTGAAAGGGTTGACCTGCTTGACCGTTCCGTCGGGGAGCTTCGTCAGCGGCGCGACCACGAGCGACAGCGTAGCGACGAGCCGCCGCGAGACGAGGCGCCGCGTGACGAGGCGCCGCGTGACGAGGCGCCGCACGACGAGTCGCCGCGCGATGAGGCGCCGCGCGATGAGTCGGCCCAT
>NZ_DAOQZV010000088.1:0-9278 GCF_035343835.1 Nostocoides sp.
CCCGACACGCCCGAAGGATGAGAAAAATTCGTACACCACGCACCAGGACTTGACCTCGAGGGCACCCAGGTCGAGCATCCCCAACGCCTCGAGCCACGCACCCGTCAGACGATCCGGCTCTCCGGGTGGGCGCGCGGGCCGGTCGTCACCGCGGCGTTGCGGCGCGCCGAGCGGATCGCCGCCACGGTGGATCGCCGCTTCTTGAGCGGCGCGGACGTGGTGGTGTTACCGACGCTGCCGCTTCTCCCGGCCCCGATCGGCCTGGTGGACGGGCTCGACACGGTGCGCGCCCAAATGGCCACCGTGCCGTATGTCGCCAACACCGCTCTGGCGAATGTCACCGGTCATCCGGCGATCTCGATCCCCGGCGGGCTCTCGCGCGAGGGCTGGCCGATCGGCGTGCAACTGATCGCTCGCCGTGGCGCCGAAGGACTGCTTCTGGCCCTGGCCCACCAACTGGAGAAGTCCCGACCTGCCGCCATCACCTACCCGACGTTCGCCTAGAGCCGCCTACTCGGGGAAAGCGCCTACAGCAGCTGCGTGGGAATCGCCTTGGTGAGCAGCGCGCGGAGTCGGTTCTGTTCGGTAGGGCTGAGCTCACTGAGCAACTCACGCTCATCGGCACGGATCGCGCGTCTGACCCGCTGAGTGAGATTGCGACCGGCCTTGGTCAGTTGCAGGCAGTTCACCCTGCGGTCGTGCGCGGCGGGTGTTCGAGTCACCAGGCCCCGCGCCTGTAGCGACTCCACGTCATCGGCGATGCGACTCGCGCTGCGGACAATGCGCTGAGCGACGTCGCGCTGCGAGGTGCCGGGGTGCTCCTCGACGTCGCTGAGGATGATGTAGTCCCAATGGGAGAGCCGGTGTTCGTGACAGCGCTGGGGCTCGATATCCATCAGGGCGCGCCAGGTCGGCATCATCAGCCGCGCCAGGTCGCGTTCTGGATTGATAGACACACGTATATCATAAACGTGTGAATGCGACCACGGAGCTACGCCCCCTCGAGCAGACCGATCTCGAGAGGGTCTTCGCGATGATGCGTGAACCCGAGGCCGTCTCGATGGCCGCCTTCACGGCCGAGAATCCCGACGACCGAGAGGCTTTCGACGCCCACATGGCACGCCTGCTTGTCAATCCGGACGTGCACAACTGGGCTGTTCTCAGTGGTGGCGGTGAGTTCGTCGGGACGATTGCAACCTTCCGCTCCGAAGAGGGTGCACCCGAAGTCACCTATTGGATCTCGCAGGCTCACTGGGGCCAAGGCCATGCGTCCCGAGCCCTCGCGCTGGTGCTGGCGCGAACTACGCGGCCGGTCCTGGCCCGAGTCGCTGCGGACAACTATGGCTCCCTGCGGATCCTGCAGAAGGCGGGTTTTGTGGTGGTCGGCCAGGGCCGCGCCTATGCGCGCGGTCGCCACGCCGAGGTCGACGAGCTCGCCCTCGAACTCCCCTGAGCTCGGCACCGACGGCCGGACTCTGCCGTCCGCACGTGGCGATGATCAGGCGCGCCCGCGGGTCAGGCGTCGCCAGATCCAGGTCGCCGGGACGCGGCGGCCGGTCACGACATACTCGACCGCGGCGTCGTGGAAGAGCACCTCGCGCAGCGCACTGAACGCCCGGGCCCGAGAGACCAGCAGCAGCCGGTCACCGGCTTCCGCCACCGTCTCCGGGTCGGGGTCGAAGGCGATCTTGCCACCCCGGTTCAGGGCTAGCACCGCGTTGCCTGATGGCTCGTCGCGGTTGTCGGGATGACGCAACAGATCACCGATCGTCACGGCTCCCCCGTGCTCTATCCACCGAATGACGGCGGGGGCGGACTGCGCGTCGATCACCAGGATCACCGGGTCCGGCGAGCCCGACCCGCACCGGTCCACGAGCCGGCCCAGCAGGTCGGCAGCCCAGGCGTCGTCCTGCCGCGCGGCATACTCCAGGAACGCCCATGTATGCGGTGTCACGATTCGCGCGAATGCTTCTCGCGCAACAAGATCCGTCGGGACAAAGAGAGAGTCCGGGGCGAACGCGGCATAGAGCGGCGCTGCGGTCGTTGCGGCCTGACGAAGGCAGATGAAGGCGTCCGGGGCAGTCGTGCGCACCTGCGCCGCCAGTGCGAGGTTGGCGGTGTCGATCGACATCCCACCGACAAAACCGACCGCGGCGCGCACGTCCGGCGCCCCATCCCCGGGATCGGCCAGCACCACCTCATAGGACGCCGCCCGCAGGTCGCGCGCGATCTCGTCGCGGAACTGCCCCTGCGCGCAGACCACCCACGTGCCAGAGGCGATCGCGGCACCGCGCTCGGGCAGCCCCGTGCCGCCAGGGCTCATCAGCCACGTCACCAGTTGATAGACGGCCGGCCGCTGGAGCGCAAGCACGAGATAGGAGCCAAAACGGTCATACGCGTTGATGACGGCCTCGGCCCCGAAGGCCTCCATGTGCGTCGCAGTCTCGCGGTCGGCGCAACGGGCGATGACCGGAACCTCCGGCGCCAGCAGGTGCACCGCCTGCACCACGCCGAGATTGATCTGGTCGTCATCGGTCAACGCCAGCACGCCCTGACAGTGCTTGTGCCCCAGCCCGGCGATCCCGAGCACCGCAGGATTCGCGGCATCCCCCTCGATCCCGGGGATGTCGACGGACAGCTGGTCGGTGCCGAGTTGGTCGACGCGCACACCCGAGCGGTCGATGACCACGAAGCGACGCCCGAACCAGTCCAGTCCGCGACCGACGACCCGCCCCGCCTGCCCGTAGCCGGCGATGATGTGGAAGCCCTCGTGGATATTCCGCACCCGACGCGCAAAGCGTTGTCCCGCAACGGCATCGCGGAAGGACTCGTCCTGCGCCAACGCCAGCAGGGTGCCGATGGCGTACGCCCACGCGATGACCGTGGCATAGATCGTGGCCGTCACCCACAGTCGCTGCTGGGTGGTGAAGGCGTTGGGGATCTCGCCGAAGCCGATCGTCGTGGCGGTGTAGCTCATGACATAGAACGACTCGAAGACGCTCATCCGCCGCGGATTGCCCGCGCCGTCGACACCTGGCGTCGCCGCCAGGCCGAAGACCGCGATGGTGAAGACGACGATGAGCGCGATGAGCGGTGCCCGCATCCGCCGGAGCACCAGGAAGATCGCCGTCGTGGCCGGCACTTCCGTGGGAATGTCAACGGACAACCGGCGCAGCACCGTTCGCCGGCGCAGGAAGGGCCGGGCGAAGAGCAGCGGGTTGCCCACGGTGTGCTGCCGAGTCCGTATGCCGGCCGGTCAGCGCCGCTGGTAGGCGGCGGTCTCGGTGACCAGCAGGATGATCGAGACGATATTCGCCAGCAGGGCGCCGCCGGAGAGGGAGACGACGCTGCTCATGTGTTCTGGCGTCAGGCCGGTCGATCCCTCCTCCGCCCAGATCCAGACAACCGTCGCCGCGATCAGTTGGATCGCCGCGACCAGGCTGGTCGCCAGGTGCAGCGCGCCGATTTGGGTGCGGTCGCCGAACTTGAGCACGACGGCGATGATGTTGACGATCACCGCGGCATACAGCTCGTAGACATTGTGGACGCGGGCGTCCGTCAGGTCGCCGAGAAAAAACCCGAAGTTCAGCGTCGCAGCGAGCACGACGAAAAACCCGAAGACCACCTTTTCGAGGTTCACAGGCGCGACGATACCCACCGCCTTGCCGCGCATAGGACTTGCGGACTTATCCACAGGCGACTGATTTTGCGGATGCGCGTTCGCGGCTTCACCGAGAGGGTGGCCGTATGCCGATCCTCACCAGCGTCTCGACCCCTCCCACCCATCCCCGTGCGACTCGTCGCTCCCGGCGCCACCCGAGACGGGCCGGACGGCGACTGATGCCGGCGGCTCTTGCGGTCCTGGCCGTGGCCGTCACCGGATGCGAGGCGGGCGGCACGCCCGTCCCGCGGACCCGATCAGTGACGTCTGCTGTGCACGCTCCGACAGCATCGACCCCGGCGACGACGTCCGCGCCGGTCGCGAGCTTGCCGCCCGCGATGACGCGGGGCGACCTCACGGCATACCTGGCGTTCTTCGCTCGCAACGGTCCGGCGGCGATGAAGGAGTCGGCCGCGCCGCCCTACCGAATCGGTGCCCTCGACCGTGTCTTCACCGGCGAGTTGCGCGAGACGGCGCGCTTCAAGTCGGTCTTCTATCGCACGAAGGGCTATCGCGAAGAGGGAGAGCACACGATCAGCGGCCGCGGCCCGATCTTTGCCCTTCCCAAGTCCCGGGGACGCAATGCCGCACTCGTGTTGCTGAGCTACCGCAGCGGAGCCAAAGGCGCCGGGGGGCCGCAGAAGGATCTGATGCTGCTCGTGCAGGATGCCGGGAAGAGCACGTGGCGGCTGGCCAGCATGACCGAGATCCCCTATCTTGATCAGCTGCCGACACCAACCGCCACGCCCTCGGTGCCGACGCGGGGCCAGGAGCGGGCCGCGCGGGCCTTCGTCGGCACGGTCGTCCGGTATCTGGAGAGGGGGACGATCCCGCGGGGGCCTAAGTTGGGCGTCGCACCCTACGAATGGCGTCAGCGCATCCAGCGCGCGCGGATCGGCGGTGACTACACCGTGGATGTCGAGCTCATGGACACCGGCGTCACCGGGGTCGGCCCCGGCGCACCGATCACCGTCATTCCCGTGCAGGGCGGGATCGTCGGGGTGGCCCAGCTCGTCGCGACGGTGACGGCCGACTCCGGCTGGGCACCCGGCGGCGAGGGAGACACCAATGACGTCTACCAGCAGGCGCTCGGTGGCGACCGGACGCGGACCCGGGATGGGCTGGCGATCACCTTCGTCGTGCCAGACGCAGGCGAGCCCGCCGTGATCGGCGGTGACCTTGGGCTGATGCTGCCGCAGTGACGTCAGCCTGAGGAGCAGATCAGCGGACGTCGAGCGGGAGTTGCATCTCCAGCAGCCCCTTGCCGAGTTGGTCCTCGGCGGGGAGTTCCACCGGATAGCGGCCGGTGAAGCAGGCTGTGCACAATTGATCGCGCCGCCGGTTGGTGGCGGCGATCATGCCGTCCTCGCTGATATAGCCGAGCGTGTCGGCGCCGATCGAGCGGCAGACGTCCTCGACCTCGATACCGGTGGCGATCAGTTCGGCGCGCGTGGCGAAGTCGATCCCGTAAAAGCAGGGCCAACGCACGGGCGGCGAGGAGATGCGGACATGCACTTCGGCCGCGCCGGCTTCACGCAGCATCCGGACGAGTGCCCGTTGAGTGTTACCGCGGACGATGGAGTCGTCCACGACGACGAGCCGCTTGCCCTTGATGACCTCACGGAGCGGGTTGAGCTTGAGGCGGATGCCGAGTTGGCGAATGGTCTGGTTCGGCGAGATGAAGGTGCGCCCCACATAGGCGTTCTTGACCAGGCCCTGCCCATAGGGGATGCCCGACTCCTGCGCGTAGCCGATGGCCGCGGGGGTCCCGGACTCGGGCGTCGGAATGACCAGGTCGGCGTCGACAGGGTGTTCGCGGGCCAAGGTGCGGCCCATCTCCACCCGGGCCTCGTGCACGACCCGGCCGTTGATCGAGGTGTCCGGGCGGGCGAGATAGACGTACTCGAAGACGCAGCCCTTGGGCTCCGGCTCGGCAAACCGCTTGCTGCGCAGGCCGTTCTCGTCGATGGCGATGAACTCACCCGGCTCGACCTCGCGGATGAAGGACGCGCCGACGATGTCGAGGGCGGCCGTCTCGGAGGCGACCACCCATCCGCGCTCTACTCGCCCCAGGACGAGGGGACGGATGCCCTGCGGGTCGCGTGCGGCATACAGGGCATGTTCGTTCATGAAGACGAAGCTGAAGGCGCCGCGCAGCATCGGCAGGACTTCGAGGGCGCGTTCCTCGATGGTCGTGGACGGGTCGTCGACCAGGAGCGCCGTCACGAGCGCGGTGTCGGTGGTGTTACCGCGGCGCAGCTCGCCGGCGTGCACATCGAAGCCTTGGGTGCCCCGCTCCATCACGTGCTCGCGCAGTTGAGCCGAGTTGATGAGGTTGCCGTTGTGCGCAAGGGCGACGGTGAAGCCGGCATGGCCGCCCAGGGTGGGCTGCGCGTTCTCCCAGGTGGAGCCGCCGGTCGTCGAGTAGCGGCAGTGCCCCACGGCGATGTGGCCCTTGAGGCTGGCCAGCGAGCGCTCGTCGAACACCTGCGAGACCAGGCCCATGTCCTTGTAGACGAGTAGGCGGCGCCCGTCAGACGTGGCGATGCCGGCCGACTCCTGGCCCCTGTGCTGCAGCGCGTAAAGCCCGAAGTAGGTGAGCTTGGCGACCTCCTCACCGGGAGCCCAGATTCCGAAGACACCGCACGCGTCCTGAGGCCCACGCTCGTCCGGCATCAGGTCATGGGTCAGTCGCCCGTCTCCACCTGGCACGCGCCCCATCATCCCATAGCCGTATGCCCGTGTGACCGCCTCGGAACCTCACCTCCGCCGTAGGTGGAACCGGACGTCGCTGCCGAAGATGGTGCGGGGAGGCGCGAGGGCCGGGCCCGAGCTTTGTTTGCTCAGGCCCGGCCCGTGACCGTTACGAGGGCGGCTCAGTCGCCGCGCTCGGTGGCGTCCCAGTGCGTGAACCCGGCGGCCTCGGCACGCGCCTGGTCGACGAACCAGACTTCCGCGCGAGTGCGCTTGTACCAGGGGCTGTCGGGCGTGTGGAAGAGCATCGAGTCGGCGTTGCCCTTGACCTCCCAGCCCTCCGGTCCCTTGCCGCGGGGCCCCGCCGCGGCGGAGCCCGGACCGTATGGACCGTCCGGGATGTCGAGCAGCGTCGGCACCTCGACCCGCTGGGCCCTGGCATCCCATCGGGCAAATCCCGCAGCGCTCGCGGTGGCCTCGTCGGCGAACCACACCTCGGCCTTCGTCCGGCCGTAGTAGGGCGAGGCGGGCGTATGGAAGAGCATCGAGTCCGCGTTGCCCTTGACCTCCCAGCCGGCTGGGCCGGATCCGTCGCCGGCCGGCAGCGCCGACCCAGCGCCGTAGGAGGTCGGGGTGAACTGGGGCGCCTGGGTTGACTCGAGCTCAACCGTCGGGGACGCCGCGGGCTCCTCGATGATGAGTGGGTCGACCGCTGGCTGCTCGGAAGCGACCGCCTGGGCGGGGGCCGCGAGGAAGCCCGCTGCCGGCGTCACGTCGGCGTCGTTTGCCTCCGCCCTATCGGCCACCGCGCTCGTCATGGCTGAGTCGAGCGTCGGCACTGCGCTCTGCGCGGCACCCTGCCGATCGGTAGACCGGCCGGTCGCAGCGGCAGCTGCAGCACGCGCAGCCTTCGCCTCGGCCTTGGCCGCCGCTCGGGCAGCCTTGGCCTCGGCCTTGGCCCGCAGCTTGGCGTCCCACGGCGCGAAGCCCGCAGCGATCGCGGTCGCCTCGTCGATGAACCAGACCTCGGCCTTGGTGACCTCGTAGGACGCCGACGCGGGCGTGTGGAAGAGCATCGATCCTTCGTTGCCCTTGACCGCCCAGCCTTCCGGCCCGGACCCGTCTTCGGCAGGCAGGGCCGACCCTGCGCCGTAGTCCTTGAACGCTGGCTCGGCCTCGGCGACCGTCTCGGCCTCCGCAACGACGTCGGGCACGGGTTCCGGCTCGGCAACCATCGCAGACTCAGGCTCCGGCTCGGCAACCGCTGCGGCCTCGGGCTCGGCGTCAAGAACCGCGACGACCTCGGGCTCCGGCTCCGGCTCCACCATCAGCTCCGGCTCGGCGGTCGCGACCTCAGTCTCAGGCTCCCCGACGACCTCGGCCTCCGGCTCCGGCTCGGATTCGGTCGCGACCTCAGTCTCACGCTCCCCGACGACCTCGGCCTCCGGCTCCGGCTCCGGCTCGGATTCGGTCGCGACCTCGGTCTCAGGCTCCCCGACGACCTCGGCGTCGGACTCCGTCTCGACCTCAACGTCGGCCTTGTCAACGTCTACGGGCTCGGCAGTCGGTTCGTCGACAAGCAGTTGCTCGACAGTCTCAGCTTCCGGCTCGGCCGGCAGGACGTCCGGAAGCAGTTGCTCAGCCTCGACTTCCGGCTCGGCCTCCGGGAGGTCGGCCGGCAGGTCGTCGGGAGGCAGTTGCTCGGCGGCCTCGACTTCCGGGTCACGGACATCTGCCGTCACGGCGTCGGCTTCGGGCCGTTGAGTTTCATCCGCATCGGGAACAACGGGCAACTCGACGGGACTTGCGTCGATCGACTCCGCGACCGTGGACTCGATGTCCGGCCCGGCCATGGAGTCGTGGCCGAAGGCGACCTCGTCGGGGATCTGCGCGTCGGGTGCCTCGGCCGAGCGCTCGAGAGCGTCGGCCTCGGCCTTATCGGCTTCCTCTGCCGCGCGCTTGGCGCGCAAGGCAGCCAGGCCGCCCAGACCGGCGGCCGCAGCCGTAGCGCCACCGGCCTCGAGTGCGGCACCGGCCTCGTCGAGGTCGAGGAGGGGCGACTCCGGCTCGGGAGCCACGTCGACGATTTCAGGGGTGTCGAGGTCGAGCAGGGCCGCCTGTGACCCCCCGGCCGAAACGGGTTGGCTGGGCTCGGCATCGGGAAGCACGGCTTCCAGATCCTCGGCGTCCTCCACGCTCAGATCGGCGTCGACCTCCGGTACGTCGACATCGGCGGGGAGATCCACTACGGCCGCGGCAGACTCGGCAAAAGCCGGTGACTCGTCGGCCGCTGGCTCGACATCGCCGCTGGGTTCATCGACGGACGGAACATCCACGGTCGGCACGTCCGCAGGGCCCACGTCCACGTGGGACGCGGTGTCGAGATCGATCGCACCGTCGGCGTCGAGGTCAAGCGCACCGTCAGCGTCGAGGTCAATCGCGTCCGAGGGCTCGTGAGCCGTATCCAGCTCATCGACTCCCCCGAAATCGCCCCTGGGCTCGGGCTCTGACAGGCCTGCAGACAGATCCTCGGCGTCCTCCATGCTCAGGTCCGGGTCGACCTCCGGGACGTCAACGTCCGGCGTGGTCGGTGCGGGCACGTCGACCTCGTCCGACAGCTGAGCTTCCGCCGCATCCGGCTCCTCGAAGGTGGCGACCTCCTCGGCCGCTTCCTCGCCGTCCGCTGATGCGTCGATAGCAGCGGCGCCCGCCAAACCCACGCCAGCCGCGGCGGGGGCCGCCAGATCGGACGCGTCCAGATACAGACCACCATCGGCATCCAGATCAATGCCACCCGAGACGTCCGGCCCTGGCACATCGACAGCCGCAGCCGCCACATCGACCGACGGCTCCAAAACGCCGGGAACCTCCACGACGGCCTCAGGCACGTCCACCGACGGCGCATCCAAATCCAGACCACCAT
>NZ_DAOQZV010000088.1:9378-11692 GCF_035343835.1 Nostocoides sp.
TCCAGCCCAGCATCCAGATCCAGCCCAGCATCCAGACCGTCACCGCCGTCGAGGTCCAGGCCACCATCGGCATTCAGATCAACGGCCGCGTCGGTGCGGGGCACGGTCGTGTCGAGGTCGGCATGGGGCCGGACGAGGGTCACCTCGTCGACAACGACATCCGCGGCCGGCACAGCCGCCGAAACGGCCGGCTCCAGGTCCACCGCGGTGTCGGCATCCGCGGATGCGGTCGCGGCACCGGCCGCCGCCGCGCCGGAGGCTACCGCTCCGGCCTCGACCGCTCCGGCGCCAGCGAGACCCGCACTCGCGTCGCTACCGTCGTCAGCCTTCGCCAGGATCGGCCGCTCCTGCACGATGCGCACCTCGCGCGTCGTGCGGCGCACCATATAGATCCAGGTGATCAACGCGCCCAGCAGGAACGCCAGGACAAACAGCCACCACTTCATTCCCGGCCTCCGATCGCGCGCGTCTCCGGAACATCCGCGAACGCTTCATTTCCATTCGTGGCCTCGATGGTCGCCCGGGCGACCAGCCACGCGACCAAGGCCCCAAGGGCGAAGGCAAGTAAGTACCACAGCCAAGCAGTGACGAATTCCATGGCTCCTCAGTTCACCGTGATCTCGACGCGTCGGTTGGCCTCGCGGCCACCGGGCGCATTGTCATTCGCAACCGGGTCGGCGTCCGCGAGACCCTTGATCGTGATGCGGTCGGACGAGACACCGTTCGACGTCAAGATCTTGCCGACCGACGTCGCGCGTCCCTTGCTCAGTGCCAGGTTCTCGGCCTTGCTGCCGGAAGAGTCCGTGTATCCCGTCACCGTGACCTTGGCGTCCTTGCAGGCTGCGAGCAGGCTCGCGACCTCCTTGATCACGCCGGTCGACGTCGACTTCACATCCGTCGACCCGCGCTCGAAGGTGATCTTGGTGCTCGCCAACGCGACCGTGATCTGGCCGCCGAGGTTAGAACACACGGCGGCGGCATCAGTGCCGACGACGACGTCGTTCTGGACGCGGACATCCGGCCAGGCCGCTCCGAGCGCCGCGCCGATCGACTTCTTGGCGTCCTCCGAGTCCACATTGCCGACCGCGGTGAGGGACTTCAGATCCCAGGCCAGGCCGAAGTCCCCCGCGTTGGTCAAGGAGCCCAGGGCGCTGGAGACGGCGACCGTGGATGCGGCCGTCGCGCCCGGCACGACGTTGACGTGGTCGACGATCTTCGCTCCCCCGACCGTAGCCTTGACGGCATCCAACAGGGCAGTCCGCCCCGCCTCGTCGGGCACATCGGCGGCGACGGTCACCTCGTCGCCGGAGCGGGAGATGGAAAAGACGCCGCTAGAGACGTCACCCGCGGCGCTGCCGCCCGAAGGGGCGGTGCCGGACGATGTGGACGACGGCGAGTTCGAGGTCGAGGACGATGTCGTGCCCGACGTCGGCGCGGCCGAGGTCAGCGAACTTGTGCTCCCGGCCGCCTTGGCGCCGCCCGATTCGCCCCCTATCGCCGAGCCGAGCGCCGCCAGGATCGCCGGCACGAGTAATAGTGCCAGCCACCACCAGCCGCCGGGGCTGCGGCGATAGCGCCGTGTCTCTTCGGCCCACGTCGCCACCCGTTCCACACCGACGGCCTCGCCGTCGTGCGCATGCTCGCGTGCGCTCCAACGGCCCTCGCCGTCCGAGCGCCCGTCGGACGCGTCCTGTGTCATTACTGCTCCGATCGACGGTGCTGGGAGATGTCGCGTGCCTAATCTAAGGCTCTGGCACCGACAACCCCCGGCGATGGGCACGTCACGTACGCCACGCCTTTATGCCGTTGCCGACCGCCACCTCGGACCGCCCGGTATGCCGCATCCCGGCTCTCGCCCCTGGCACCCCTTCGCCGACGATCTGCGTGGGCAAACTTCGTGGGGTGTCCTAGCGCCGGTAGGACAACACCGAGGCAACGACCCCGCCGAGCAGACCCCCGAGCAGCCCGCAGAACACGGCCAGATAGCCGAACGCGGTCCGCGCACTGTAATCGCCGTTGTCGGGGTTGAGCAGGTAGATGAGCACCCCCACGACGATGCCGAGCACGGCCCCCGTCGCGATGAAGGCGAAGGGACGCGGCTCGCCGTACTGGCGAAAGCGGATGCTCATCCTCGGCGGCCTTTCGTCGGCGGCCGGCCATGCGGCCGCCGTCCATGGGCGGTTGTCAGTGCTACAGCCTAGTGTTGCCGTTGTCTCAATGACGACCAGGGAGGAAGTTCTCAATGACCACGAGCACTCGACGCCGACGCGCCCGTCGCGCCGCTACGACGGGCGTCGCCGCAGCGGCGGCTACC
>NZ_DAOQZV010000089.1:0-11669 GCF_035343835.1 Nostocoides sp.
GGAGGCATATGCCCCTGCGCACCAAGACTTTGGGCTGGATCTGATGCGCTGCCGTGCAGGCCCGGACGGAAGCCTCCACAACGCTCCGGTGACCTTCGACACTCGCGAAGACGGGGAACACATTGACAGCGCTGATCAACGTCGACGGGGCCCGCGAGACCCTCGACATGCTCGCCACCGCCGCCTACTTGCTGCCCGAGGAAGGTTCGGCCGCCCCCGCCAGGTGAGGGCACGGCATACCGGCCGGGGTCAACTGCAGATGTCGGCGTCGGCCTTGCGGGTCTCAAGCCCGTCGGTTGCGCTCGGTCCGGCGGAGACGGTCATCGGCGGCAGTGGGTCGGAGCCCAAGCGGTTCGGGACGGCAACCGGATTCGCGGCACCTGGGCCGAGCCGGACGACGACCGTCTCGCCGACTGCGGCGTCCACCTTCAGCGTCGAGCCCGGGAAAGCCGCGGCGACGGTGCGGGCAGCATCCTTGTGCCCGGGCGCATACGCGATGACGGTGCCGGTGATATCGCCGGTCGTGCCATTGGTGTACCCCGCGAGCCGGAATCCCTGGACGGCGAGCGCGGCGCCCGCCTGCAACGCCAGCCCCTCGACGCCGGAGTCATTGCTGATGCGCACGTCGATCTTGTCGGGAGCGACCGTGAGCGGCTCCGGAGTGGACGACGAGGTGACCGTCGGCTTCGTGCCGGCGCCGGGCAGGGGCTGATCGGCTCGGATGGCACTCCAGATCTTGGCGGCACTGGCGCGCCATTCGACGCGGTTGGTGTCCTTGGGATAGACCTGGGTCGGCACGGTCACGAACTCGATCTTGTCGACGCCGAGATTACGGACGGAGTTGGCGAGCGAGGTCATGGTCCCGAAACCCATCTCCGGGTCGGTCGTAATCGATTTGGTGGCCGCGTTGAGGAAGCCGTAGAGCTTGTCGGGGCGTAGCAGGAGCCCCTTGCTTGTCGCCTCCTGAGCCACCGAGGATAAGAAGGCCTGCTGCCGCTTGATCCGGTTCAGATCGCTGCCGTCGTTGACGGTCTTGCGCACGCGGACATAACCGAGGGCTTGTTTGCCGTCAAGGATGTGGTGGCCGGCAGCGAGCGTGAACTGAGCGTCCTTGTCGGCGATGTCTGAGGTCGTGCAGACGGGTACCCCGCCCAGCGCGTCGACCATCTGTTGGAAGCCCCGGAAGTCGATGACGACATAGTGGTCGACAAAGATCCCGGTCAGGCCCTCGAGGGTCTTGATGGTGCACCCCGGTCCGCCGAGATTGAAGTTGTAGTTCCACTGCCGGATCTCGCCATTGGCGACCGTGGAGTTGGGGTCCGAGCAGGTCTTGGGGGCCATCGTCATCGAGTCACGTGGGATCGAGACGACCAAGACGCGATCGCGGTCAGCCGAGACGTGCACCAGGAGGTTGGTGTCGGAGTGCGCCCCACCCTCGACGGTGTCCTTGCCGTAGGCGTCGGTGCCGATGCCCGTCCGGGTGTCGGAGCCCATCACCAGAATGTTGACGGCTGTGTGGGCTCCGGCCGACGAGGCGGTTGTGGTGGGCCGGACGCCGAGCATGCGGGAGACGTCAATGCGGGTGATATTGCTGTTGAACTTCGCGTAGGCCGCAATCGCCAACACCAGGGCGACGACGACGAAGGATCCGATGACCCCATAGAGGACATGGCGGCGGTGCGCCCAGCGGCTCGGGCGCTCTCCTGCCGTGGCCAGTGCCGTATGCCGGCCGGCCTTTTCCCTGGTCACGTCGCGGTTCGCTCCCTCGTGCGCCTCATTGCGAGCGCAGTCTAGAAGCATACGGCGAGAACGCAGTAGGCCCCTCCGACGGATCGGAGGGGCCTACTTTGGGATGTGCGTTGTCAGCTCCGGGTCCCAGTCCCGGCGCGGACTCGTCTCAGACGGCGCGAACGCGGTCGGCCTGCGGGCCCTTGGGGCCCTGGGTGACCTCGAACTCGACGCGCTGCGCCTCGTCCAAGGACCGGTAGCCGTTGCTGTCGATGGCCGAGTAGTGAACGAACACATCCGGGCCGCCGCCGTCCTGGGCGATGAAGCCATAGCCCTTTTCGGCGTTGAACCACTTGACGGTGCCCTGTGCCATTTGGGTAAATCTTCCTTCTTTGGATACCGATGGAGATCCGCAACTCACGGATGCCCAGGTGCCGTGGCCCTCCACGCTGGGCAAAACCCCCCAACCGAACGCGCCAGACGGAATCGTTCGACCGGACTTGCGAGAAAACTCGGTGCAACCGCGGGGAACGCTAGCACGGTTGCGACGGGTGTGCGCGTTATCACGTAGTCGCTCACACTCCCCATGGATGAGGAGAGGCTGAACCTACTCGTGAGTCACGATTAGAGGGGTGTCGGTAGCTCCGAAACCCGTTGCCTGGCAACGGATTAGCAACCTTCAACTACCCCTCGGTAACCTGATTCTTCAGCAGCGAATGTCCACGCCTTGGACACTCAGTTGGGGGCGAACCGATCGGCGATGGCCTCGATCGCGAACTCATAGCCCCGCGCTCCGAGACCGGCGATCACCCCCAAGGCGATCGGCGCGACATACGACAAATGCCTGAAGTTCTCCCGAGCGTGCACATTGGAAATATGAACTTCCACAATGGGGCCAGTGACGGTGGCCAAGGCGTCCCGCAAGGCGATCGACGTGTGCGTATAGGCCCCGAGATTGACGACGAATCCGGCCGCCTCTCGATAGTGATGAATGATGTCGATGAGGGCGCCTTCATGATTGCTTTGCGCGAACTCGATGTCGAAGCCGCGAGCACCCGCAGCGGCGACGCAGCGACGCTCGACGTCGGCAAGGGTGTCGGCGCCGTAGAACTGCGGTTCGCGCTGGCCGAGCAAGTTGAGGTTCGGCCCGTTGAGGACGACGATCGTGGCGCTCACCGGGCCAGTATGCCGCGCCGCCGGAAGGCTTTTACTGGTTACCCCGGTTAGGGATGGTAAAGGGGGCGGTACCGCGCCCGCTTTGCCTCCCCTACTGATCGGCAACTATCAGCTGTTCGGGATGCGCGATCCGCGGCGCTGGCCCACCATTAAGGCATGAGAGCACGTCAAAGCCTCGCCCTGGGATCGGCAATCGCGGCTGGCATCACGGGGGCCTCGGCCGCGCCGAGCCTCGCGGCGCCTCCGGTGGTGACCGTCAACGGACTCGATCCCGGGCCCGGAATCACGGGCTCCACCTATACCTTCTCCGGCAGCTTCCGATCCGCGGCGGCGATCAAGGACGTCCGCATCGTGCTGTGCCGGGTGCCGACGCCTTCGTCGCCAATGTGCACGGACTATCTGACGAGCACTGGCGGGACGTATGGCTCGGCGTGGTCGGCGCTCGGCGCGACCATCGCGACGAACGACTTGCGCAGCGGAACGTACCGGCTGCCCGTCAGCGGTTTGCGCAACGGCAACTATCTCCTGGCGGCCTATGGCTCGGATGCCACCACGGACAAGGGTCCCCGCGCCTATCTGCGGTTCACGGCTAAAGTCGCCGCCGTCGCTGAGCAGCGCTTCGTCACGATTTTGTGGGGCAAGTCGATGTGGCAGCCTGCCGCAGACCCGAACTGCACCGACACCGCCGGCTCGCGCACCCTTGGCCAGAACGCGGTCGACCTACGCTCTCGCGGGTTGTTCGGCGTGGGCGGCGTCGTCGTCAACCGCACTCCCGAGAGCGGGTTGACGTGTTACGTCGGCGGGAGCGCCGCGAGCCTGCAGCCGTCGTGGACCGAACTGGCCCGGTTGCGCGACGTCTTCGGCTGGCGATTTGTGTCCCAGGGCATGAACTACACCGACATGACCACGCTGAAAACCGATGCCGAACGCTTCGCCGAGAGCGCGGCGACCTTGCCGGCTTTCGTGGCACACGGGCATACGCGCGCGTGGGGCGCCTTCAACTATCCCAACAACCGCCAGGACCTGCCCGCCCAGCGCGTGGTGACGAAGTCGTTCGCCTTCGGGCGGGTATACTCGGGCGGGGTGAACACGCGGGCGAGCGTGTCCACCTTCCCGTATGCCATGAGCACGAACTCAGTCAACGGTGGCCGGTGCAACAACCCGCGCCTGCCGTGCTACAGCATGTCGGTCGATGCAAACCGGCGCACGACGTCGGTCGATGAACTCAAGCAGGTGCTGCACCCGGCCGCACAGGGCTGGGGCGTCGTGCAGTACTACCGGATTGTCGAGCGCTCGCGCGGCCGGATCGGGGACACTTTCGCCTGGAACTGCTCACCGAAAGACTGGCGTGATCGCTGGACGAGCCTGCCGGAGTTGACGTGCCGCGAGTCGATGCTCGAGGCCCTGGACGGCCGCGATCGCGGCGCGACCGCTGCCGACCCCTCCATGGTGGCCGAAGCCTGGAATCTGCGGCCCTGGGGTCGGTGACGCGGTCCGGATACCAATCGCGACGCCGCCGGCGAGGGCGAGCGCCTGCGGGCTTGACGGTCGCCGGAGATGCCGTGGCCATCAAGGACGCGTGGCGTCCCTCGATGCCGGCTTGCCGGCTGCTCACTTGTGGTTAACCGTAAGAGTCTCCGTGCTATACCCGCAGTTCTTGGCTACGCCGATGGCAGTGGGCTTCGCGACGAACTTGAGCGACCCGGTAAAGGTGGTGACGTTGGCGCCGGCCTTGATGGGCGTGATCGTCGTGGTCTCGGTGTAGGTGTAGGCATTGGCAACCTGAGTGCCATTGTGGAGGAAACAGGCGCCGAGATAGGTCTTGGTCCCCTTATACGAGTTGAGGGTCGGCGAGAGCAGGTTCTTGACAACGACACCGTCGCCCCGTGTTCGAATCGACATCGTGGGGCAGGCTCCGCTCGCGCACGGTGGCACAAACTTGAACGGGCGCACCATGTGGTCCCGACCGGCTCACCGTTGGTGCTTTGTGTCACCTTCCCAGTGACATCGAAGGTGCCGCTCAGACGTCCGAGCGCAGGACTGTCCGCGTGGGCGGCCGCGACGGCCGAGGAGCAGAGCAGACCGACTGCGGTGACCGTGACCGCAAGGTGTCGACGGGACATCGGATTCCTCCTGTGGAGAGTTGGGTGCCACGAGTTCGCGTGTCCACAGGTTTGCGGGTCAGGCTTACATCCGGATTAACCTCGGTTCACCGCCATCGCGAGTTCAACTGTCGGACGGCGTGGTGGGTCCTACGGCCACCGCCAACGAAGCGAGCGGAGGGCGTGGGATTCGAACCCACGATGACGTTGCCGCCATAGCGGTTTTCAAGACCGCCGCACTAGGCCACTATGCGAGCCCTCCCGTGGTGCCGATCGCGACCGGCGCGGGCATACGTTAGCGCGGCGACCTTCATTGCGCCCACTCCAGCCGTTCGCTCGGGGCCAAGACGAGCCTAGGCGCAAGTAGGGTCGGAACCTGACCGTTGATGGCGGGCGAGCCGTCCGCCTCGAAAGGAGCACCAACCATGTCGAAGCTTTCCTTCCTGGCCGGAGCCGCAGCCGGCTATGTCCTGGGTGCGCGAGCCGGCACGCAGCGATACGAGCAGATCAAAACCCAGGCCACAAAGCTTTGGTCGAGTGACCCCGTCCAGACCAAGGTGGCCCAGGCAACGGAAGCGGCCAAGACCAAGGCCGCCCCCTTCGTCGCCGATGCCGTCAGCGACGCCGCGAAGACGACGGCCCAGAAGCTTCGGGATGTCCGGGGCGGGGACGATGAGCACCTGCCCGCGACCCTGCACCGCGGAACCGACGGCAAACTTCACGCCGAGCACAACTTCGGGCCGGGACCGGGCAAGCTGCCCTGAGCCGCCTCATACGCATGGCAAACCCCTTGTCTGCGCGGGAAGTGTTCCCATGCAGACAAGGGGTTTGTGGCATCGGGCGAGAAGGCTGAGCCCCCCGCACAGATCCTCAGATGAACAGGGCGGGATCGCGAAAGAGGGCGTCGTAAGGGTCCTCGTCCGGAGCCTTGGGGAAGCGATAGACGGCCGGCACTCCCGTGGCGATGGCGCCCGCGGGGACGTCCTTGACGACGACGGAGTTCGCCCCGATCTGGGCGTCGTCGCCGACGTACACCGGGCCGAGGATCTTGGCCCCGGCACCAACAGTCACTCGGTTGCCGAGGGTGGGGTGGCGCTTGACGCGCTCCATGGACCGGCCGCCGAGGGTGACCTGGTGGTAGAGCATGACGTCGTCCCCGACCTCCGCCGTCTCGCCGATGACGACGCCCATCCCATGATCGATGAAGAAGCGGCGGCCCAGCGTCGCCCCGGGGTGGATCTCGACGCCGGTCACCGCGCGCGAGACATAGGCGATCAGCCGAGCCAGTGGCCGGGCCGCCCGGGTGCCCCACAGCGCGTGGGACACCCGGTGCAGCCAGATCGCGTGTAGGCCCGCGGAGGTGAAGAGCACGACCCACCGCGAGGTTGCCGCCGGGTCGCGGTGCATGGCGGCATCGAGGTCCTCACGGATGCCCGCGCGGGCACGCGCGAGCACCGAGCGGTGACCGGCAACAGGGCCGACGAGCATGCGACTCACCAGGTTTCGGGTCAGGGACATTGCCGTATGCCGCCCACGCGGCACCCGTGCGTCAGTCCAGTAGGTCGGAGAAGAGGATGGTGGACAGGTAGCGCTCACCGAAGCTGGGAATGATCACGACGATCGTCTTGCCGGCGTTCTCGGGGCGGTTCGCGACCTCGTTCGCCGCGGCAAGAGCCGCACCGGATGAGATGCCGACGAGCAGGCCCTCCTCCTTGGCCGCGCGGCGCGCCCATTCGACGGCCGTGTCGGCGTTGATGTCGATGACCTCGTCATAGATCGAGGTGTCGAGGATCTCGGGCACGAAGTTCGCGCCGAGGCCCTGGATCTTGTGCGGGCCGGGCTGGCCACCGTTGAGGATCGGCGACTCGGCCGGCTCGACCGCGATGATCTGGACGCCGGGCTTGCGCTCCTTGAGCACCTGGCCGACGCCGGTGATGGTGCCGCCGGTGCCGATGCCCGAGACGAGGATGTCGACGCCGCCGTCGGTGTCGCGCCAGATCTCCTCGGCCGTGGTCTTGCGGTGGATCGCGGGGTTGGCCTCGTTGGCAAACTGGCGGGCCAGGATCGCCCCGTCGCGCTCGGCGACGATCTCGTCGGCGCGGTTGACGGCACCCTTCATGCCCTCGGAGCCCGGGGTCAGGATGAGCTCGGCGCCATACGCCCGAAGCAGCGCCCGGCGCTCCTTGCTCATCGTCTCGGGCATGGTCAGCACGACGTTGTAGCCACGGGCGGCGCCGACCATGGCGAGCGCGATGCCGGTGTTGCCGGAGGTCGCCTCGACGATGGTGCCGCCGGGCTTGAGGGCGCCGGACGCCTCGGCCGCGTCGATGATCGAGACACCGATCCGGTCCTTGACGGAGTTGGCGGGGTTGTAGAACTCCAGCTTTGCGGCCACCGTCGCCGGGCTGTCGATGATCCGGTTGATCCGCACGAGCGGGGTGTTGCCGATGAGCTTGGTGACGTCGTCGTAGATGGGCACTGCGTGAACTCCGTATGAGTCGTGCGACCGAGCGGCCGCGGTGAGTGGATCGCTTTCGCTCGCCAACATTACCTAACGCGGATTTATGCCAACAACAACATCTCGTTATGTATGCCGCAACCCCGCCGGGTACGCAGGCGAGGCCGCGGCATACGTAAGCGGGCCCCTGGACCTGCGCCGGAAGGGAGGTGGCCGACGCCACTCTTGAGTCTGGTCACAGCGGGAGGCCACGGCATACGGCCCTGCGTAGACTGCCGAAAGACCCCCCTCGGCGTCCGCCGGCGGGGCCGTGAATGCTCGGCGGTCGCCGGGCAGGTTGGAGTCGATCGTGCGAGTCGTGCTCGTCCTGGGCCTACTGCTGAACCTGATCGCGTTGCCGATCGCGATCCGGCGCGTCATCTTCCTGACCCGCCTGATCACCCACGGCCAGCCAGCCCCGGACCGCCTGCACACCGCTGGCGACCGGATTGCGACCGCCGCGAAGAGCGAGTTGACGGAAGTCTTCGGCCAGCGTCGCCTGTTGAAGTGGACCGCGCCGGGCATGGCGCACTTCACGATCTTCTGGGCGTTCATGATCCTCTCGACGGTCTACATCGAGGCGTATGGCGCGCTGTTCAAGTCCGACTTCGAGATCCCGATCATCGGCCACTGGCGCATCCTCGGGTTCGCGCAGGACACCATCGCCCTGATCGCCCTGGGTGGCCTGACCGTCTTCGGCATCATTCGCTGGTCCAACTCGCCGGCCAAGCTGGGCCGTCAATCCCGCTTCAAGGGCAGCCACAACACCGGCGCCTGGCTGGTGCTCTTCTTGATCCTCATGGTCATCGCGACGATGTTCCTGTATCGCGGTGCGGCCAGTGCCCTGGGGAACTACACCAACGAGGGCGCGTATGCCTCGCAAGCCCTGGGCCGGTGGATGAGTGGCTGGGGCACCAACACCCTCGAATTCCTCGAAGGCCTCGGGCTGCTATTGCACATCGGCGTGATGCTCGGCTTCCTCATCGAGGTCGTCCACTCCAAGCATCTGCACATCTTCGCCGGCCCCATCAATGTCGCCTTCAAGCGCACGCCGATCGCCCTGGGCGCCGCTCAGCCGCTCATGGTGGCGGGCAAGCCGGTGACCATGGAGGACCTGGAGGAGATGGAGGAGGAGCCGACCCTCGGCGTCGGCAAGGTCGAGGACTTCACCTGGAAAGGCCTCCTCGACTTCGCCACCTGCACCGAGTGCGGACGCTGCCAGAGTCAGTGCCCCGCCTGGAACACCGAGAAGCCGCTCTCGCCGAAGCTGCTCATCATGGGCCTGCGCGACCACGCCTATGCCAAGGGCCCGTGGCTCCTGGCGGCCGACGAGGCGGCCCGAGAGAACTTGCCCGATGCGGCCAAGGCCGCGGCCGAGCGCCCGCTCGTCGGCGAGACTGAGGGGGAGGCGTATGCCCCGACCGGCGGCGCGGTCATCGACCCCGACGTCCTGTGGTCCTGCGTGACCTGCGGCGCGTGCGTCCAGCAGTGCCCGGTCGACATCGAGCACGTCGACCACATCATCGAGATGCGCCGCTACCAAACTCTCGTCGAGAGCGCCTTCCCCAACGAACTGGCCGGACTCTTCCGCAATATGGAGAACAAGGGCGACCCGTGGGGCATGGGCGCGCGCGCCCGTTTGGACTGGGCCAAGGACCTGCCCTTCGAGGTGCCCGTCCTCGGCGCCGACGTCGAGGACGCGGGCGAGGTCGACTACCTCTTCTGGGTCGGGTGCGCCGGTGCCTTCGAGGACCGCGCGAAGAAGACGACGCGTGCGGTAGCCGAGCTGCTGCATACGGCAGGAGTGAGCTTCGCCGTCCTCGGCGACGGCGAGAAGTGCACGGGCGACTCGGCCCGGCGCGCCGGCAACGAGTTCCTCTATCAGATGCTCGCCACCGAAAACATCGAGGTCCTGAACGAGATGCAGGCGAGGAAGATCGTCGTCACCTGCGCGCACTGTTTCAACACGATCAAGAACGAATACCCGCAGATGGGCGGCAGGTACGAAGTGCTGCACCACACCCAACTGCTCAACCGCCTCGTGCGCGAGCGCAAGCTGGTCCCGGTCGCGCGACCCTCCGAAGCGCCCGGCCTGTCCACCGCGAAGAACCCCGCCTCGACGGCATCGACGGTGACCTATCACGACCCGTGCTATCTCGGACGGCACAACCAGGTGTATGCCCCGCCACGCGAGCTGATCGGTGCGCTGCCGGGAGTGACCCTGACCGAGATGCCCCGCAACTCCGAGCGCTCCTTCTGCTGCGGCGCCGGTGGCTCGCGGATGTGGATGGAGGAGAACCTCGGCAGCCGGATCAACGTCAACCGCACCAATGAGGCGCTCGGCACGGGCGCCCAGCGGATCGCGGTCGCCTGCCCCTTCTGCCGGGTGATGCTCACCGACGGCCTGGTCGAGCGGCAGTCCGAGGGCCTATTCGAGGACGTCGAGGTCGTCGACATCGCCCAGATGCTGCTGGCCGCGGTCAAGCGCGGCGAGGAGTAGGCCCCACCGCAGAGCGCCTGCGAGCTAGGCACGGCCGGCCGCGTTCGTTCAGTCGGACGGACGTCGCGCGGTCGGTATTCGCCCAGCTGACTTGCCCACTCGACGGGGCCGGGGTATGCACTCGAGGAGATTCCCGGCTGGCCCTCGCGTCGAGTGCACAGCTCAGGGCGTCGAGTGCACATTGCTTTGGCCGGCAGCCCCTCGTGTGCGGGGGGTACGGGCAGTTCACAGGGGTGGGGATGTCCAGGCGGGGCATGGTGTCCTTGTCGATCAGGACGGCGCGGATACCTTCGACGAAGTCGGCGCTCACGGTCAGTTCACGGGCGAGCATCGTGTCGGCGGCGAGGGTGCAGGCCAGGCCGGGCTCGGTAGCGGCGGCACGCACGGGGGCGAGGCTCGCGCATACGGCCTGCGGTCAGCGAGCGGCGATGGTGGCTGCGCACGCGCGTGCGGCCGGGGCCGTATGCCGTCGCAGTCGTTCCATGATCTCGTGGGGGTCGTCGCCGGCGAAACACTCGTCAATCCACTCGCGCTCGGCGAGCAGGGGCGCCGAGACGTCTGCGGCGGGCGGCGGCACGGCCGCGGTGGCCGTCGGTTGCGTGGGGGTGTCCGCCTCAATGGACCAGACCAGGCGGTCGGCGAAGCCGAGGGCGAGGGCGTCGGCCGCCCAGAAGGTCGCGCCGGTCAGAGCGAGGTAGGTGCCCAACTCGCCCGGGGCTCGCGCGAAGAGGCGGCTGGAGCCGGCGTCGGTGAAGAAGCCGATCTTGGTTTCGGGCATCGCAAGCCGCGCGTCCGGAGTGATCCGGCGATCCTGCGCGACGGCGGCCAGGCCCAATCCGCCGCCCATGATCACGCCGTCCATGAGGACCGACACCGGCTTGGGGTAGCTCCCGACCAGCCCGATCAGGGCATACTCGCGTGCCCAGAAGTCGCCGGCCGCGACCGGGTCGCCGGCGAGCACCAGGTCCCGGACGGCCCGGACGTCGGCCCCGGCGCTGAAGGCGCGTGTGCCCGCACCCCGAAGACTCACCGCCCCGACGGTGTCGTCGTCGCGCCAGTCCAGCAACTGCGCCATCAGGTCATCGACGAGGTCGGCGGTGATGGCGTTTAGCGCGTGTGGCCGGTCGAGCACGACATGCCCCACTCCCCCGGCAATGGCGAAGCGCACGGAGTCTCCGCCCCCGTGCCGCGTCCAGAAGGCGGCATCGGGCAGCGCAAGGGAAACCCCTTGATCGCCTGGGAAGTCTTCCGTTGCGCACAAGGGGTTGTTGGCATCGGGCGGGAAAGCTGGCCCGTCGCTCATGCCTCGTCCGCCATCAGGGCCGCCAGCTTGGAGCGTGAGGGGATGTCCAGGCGGCGATAGATCTGAGCCAGGTGATTGTCGACCGTGCGCGGCGAGAGATAGAGCCGCTCGGCAATCTCCTTGCTGGTCAGGCCGGCCCCCACGAGTTCCGCAACGGCACGCTGGGCCTTGGTCAACTGCGCGACCGGGCTCGGCGCTGACCGGCGATCGGCGGTGTCCTCCAACCGCCCGGCGGCGTCCGCGCCCTCCGGGGAGAGTTGATCATTCACCACCCACGAGCGGACCGGGAGCACCGGCGGCAGCAAGCTCAGGTCGAGTCCCGGGCGAGGATGGGCGACCGCGCCGCGCGCGGCGCGCAGGGTG
>NZ_DAOQZV010000090.1:0-11654 GCF_035343835.1 Nostocoides sp.
CCAGGGCCCCGGCGCCGGTCGCGGCCTGCCAGAACCCGAAGTCGGCCGCGCTCGCTCTCGGCCCGCGCCCTGGGTGGCAAGGCGTTCTTACCGCGCTCAGGAGGACGGATGCCCAACGCCACGGCCGCGACCACGATGTACGTCAAGGCGTCCAGGAGAAAGACGAGAGCATCGCCATGCGCTTGCACCAGCACGCCCCCGATTGCCGCGCCGACCGGGGATGCGGCGGCCATCAGGGCCTGCTGGGCAGAGACGAGTTGGCCGATCCGGTCGTCGCCCACGGCCCGAGCGAGCACCCAGGTCCAGGTCGGGTTGGCGACGGCAAAGCCGAGCTGCAGGGCGATGACCAGCGCATGGGTCGCCGGGAGCGAGTCCGCGAGCGCGAGGCCGATGCACGCAGCCATCTGCACCACACTCGCTAGCGGGATCATCAAGCTCGCGCCGGCCCGGTCAAGAGCGCGGGCAATCTCCTGGGTCCAGGTCTGGTAGAGCACGCTGCGGACCGCCTGATCGACGGCGCGATAGGCCCCCGGCGGGATCGCGAAGTCGTCGGCGGCTGCCAGCCAGGGACGTTCGCGCCCACCGGTGGACTCCTCGCGCCGGGCGAACCGGTCAGCCCGCCAGCGACCGCCCGATCGCGCGGAAGGCGTTGATGGTCGCGACCAGCTTGTCGGCGTTCTGCGGGGTCGGCCAGGAGGAGAGCTTCACGCCCACCAGCCCGGTCGCAAACTCGACAAAGATCATCTGCCCGTGGATGCCCAGACACAGCAGGTTCGGCCCGGAATCCCCTGGCACGAACCAGAATTGGCTGCGATACCACCCGCCAGGCAGGTAGGGCTCGTTGACCGACGCAGCGAACGCCGCGCGCACGTCGGCCGGCGGGTATGCCGCATCCGTCACCCACCCCGCCGGCAGCACCTCGCGCTCGCCCACCCGGCCGTGGTTGAGCAGCATCAGCCCGAAGCGGCCGAGATCGCGCAGGGTCGCGGACATACCGCCGTCGTGGACTGCACAGCCGAGCGGGTCGGCGGTGATCTCGGCGTCGTGGAAGGCGCCCATCGGCCGCCAGATCCGCTCGCCGATCAACTCCGACATGCGTCGCCCGGCGGCGCGCTCGACGATCCACCCGAGGACATCGGTCTCGATCGAGCGATAGTCGAAGGTGCCGTTGTGGGCGCGGTCGCGCGTCATGGTCAGGATGTAGGGGTACATGCCCAGCGGGTCGCCGTGGTTGCGCGGCGCCCAGCCCATCGACCGTTCCATGACACGGACCTCGGCGTCGGGGTCGAGATAGGCCTCGCTGAACTTCACCCCGGAACGCATGTCGAGGACGGTGCGCACGGTCGCGCCGGCGTACCCGCTCGTGGCGAGTTCGGGGACATAGGTCTCGACGGGGGCATCCGGATCGAGCAGTCCAGCGCCGGTGAGGCTGCCCGCGACCGCGGACACGACGGACTTGGTGCAGGACATGATCAGGTGACGTCGACGCCGCGTCATCCCGCCGGCATACCGCTCATCGACGATCGCCCCCTTGTGCAGGACGAGAAACCCGTCGGTCTCGGTCGCGTCGATGAGCGCGTCTACCGTTGTGGCCCAAGGCGTTTCGAGCCGTATGCCGCCCACCTCACCGAGCGCTTCCGGCAGCGGGCGCGGCTCGTCGGTGCCCTCGATGACCTGGCTCGGCATCAGCTCGCGCATGTGCTGGAAGGCCCAAGAGTGGTGCGGATCCTCCTGCCAGTTGGCGAGCGTGACGAGTGGGGCTTGCGCACCCAGCAACTCGGCAGCGGCGCCGACGGCCTCCCACGCGGTGCCCGGCTGGGGGTGGTAGTAGCTGTGCTCGGTCAGGACGGACGGCTCACTCACGCCTCTCAGACTACGAGCCACTACTCTTGCGGCCCGTGCCGACCATTGTGTTCTTCCACGCCCATCCGGACGACGAGGCCTCGCAGACATCGGGGGCCATGGCCCGTGCCGCGGCCGAGGGCAGCCGCGTCGTTGCGGTCTTCGCGACCAACGGCGAACACGGGGAAGTCCCCGACGACCTGGCGCCCGGCGAGACACTGATCGACCGTCGCCGCATCGAGGCGGAGCGCTCGGCGGCGGCTCTCGGGGTCGCCCGCGTCGAGTGGCTCGGCTACTCCGACTCGGGCATGACCGGCTGGGAGCAAAATACCCACGCCGGGTGCTTCCATCAGGCCGACACTCGCGACGCTGGCCTGCGACTGGCCGCAATTCTCGACGCCGAGGACGCGGACATCGTCGTCGGCTACGACTGGCACGGCGGCTACGGCCACCCCGATCACGTCAAGGTCCACCACGTCCTGCACGAGGGGGCCCGGCTCGCGGCGCGGCGCCCGCGGGTGCTCGAGTCGACGATGAACCGCGACATCATTCGCCGGCTGTATGAAGGCGCCAAGGCCGCCGGGCTCAGCGACAGCGACGCGTTCAACCCGGACGCCCCGATGGACGACGGCAACCCGCTCGGTACTCCCGAGGCCGAGATCACCTGGCAGGTCGACGTCGCCGACTTCCTGCCGCACCGCCGCGCGGCGATGGAAGCCCATCGCAGCCAGAAGACCGACATCGAAGGCTTCCTCGGTATGCCCGAGGAGATCTTCCGCGCCTTCTTCGCCACCGAGCACTACATCGAACCGGCGTATGCCGATTCCCCCGGCATGCGCGCTGGCTGGCCTTTCGGCGCCTGAGCCGCACAGAATGGCCGTCCCGGACCCCGACGGCCAGACCGGTGGCGGGCTCGGCTACCGTGGGAGGTGCCGCAACCACCGGGGGATGATTCGGCATACGGACTGGGGAGTCTGGTCGCCTCGGGCGGCACGCAGCGCAGGACGGAACGTCCTGCCAAACCCTTCGAATCTCGACATATCGGCCATCCACGGCCGCCATCCCCGCTGGCACCCTTCCACTCATCGACATTCCGCAACGAAGTGGGAAGGGAAGGGGCATTCCGATGGCGGTAACAACCACCGAAGCAACATCGAGTGAGGGCCTGCACAAGGGCCTACGGCAACGGCATTTGACCATGATCGCCATCGGCGGCGTCATCGGTGCGGGCCTGTTCGTCGGGTCGGGGGTGGTCATCAACGAGACCGGCCCGGGCGCCTTCCTCACCTACGCCCTCTGTGGCGTGCTGATCATCATGGTCATGCAGATGCTCGGCGAGATGTCCGTCGCACGCCCGACCACCGGCTCGTTCAGCGAGTATGCCCGCGAGGCGCTCGGCCCATGGGCCGGCTTCTCCGTGGCCTGGCTCTACTGGTACTTCTGGGTCATCATCGTCGGCTTCGAAGCCGTGGCCGGCGCCAAGATTCTCCAGTACTGGATCGACGCCCCCTTATGGATGATGTCGCTGATCCTCATGGTCCTCATGACCGCGACAAATCTCTACTCTGTCAAGGCTTTTGGCGAGTTTGAGTACTGGTTCGCCGGCATCAAGGTCGCGACCATCTTGATCTTCCTGGTCTGTGTGAGCCTCTTCGTCATCGGCATGTGGCCGGGCGCCAGCTTCGACTTCAGCAATCTGACCGCGCACGGCGGCTTCTTCCCCAATGGCAAGTCGATCATCTTCGCCGGCATGGTCACCGCGGTCTTCTCGATGGTGGGCGCCGAGATTGCCACCATCGCCGGCGCGGAGTCCGACGACCCGGAGCGCGCCGTCACCAAGGCCACCCGCTCGGTTGTCTGGCGGATCTCCCTGTTCTTCGTCGGCTCGGTCTTCCTGCTCGCCGTCATCCTCCCGTGGAACTCCACCGAGCTTGGCGCCTCGCCGTATGTCAGCGCCTTCGAGAAGCTCGGCGTCCCCCACGCGGCCGACCTGATGAACGCCGTCGTCCTCACGTCGGTCCTGTCCTGCCTCAACTCCGGCCTCTACACCGCAAGCCGGATGCTCTTCACCCTCGCTCGTCGTCACGAAGCCCCGCCGCAGGTCATGATCGTCAACAAGCGCGGCGTCCCCACCTACGCGATCTTGATGTCCACCGTCGTCGGCTTCCTCTGCGTCATCGCCGCCTACCTCTCGCCCGACAGGGTCTTCAGCTTCCTGATCAACTCCTCCGGCGCCGTCATCCTCTTCGCCTACATCCTCATCGCCGCCTCGCAATACGTCCTGCGCAAGCGCCATGACGCCGCCGGCCGCCAGCTGAAGTTCAAGATGTGGGCCTTCCCCTATCTGACGATCGCCACGATCATCGCGATGGCCGCGATCCTTGTCTCCATGGCGATCCGCGAAGACACCCGCTCCCAGATCACCCTCGGCCTCATCTCGTGGGCCGCCCTGCTGCTGGTATTCGCCCTCACCAAGCCGTATCGCACCAAGGCCCGACCCGAGCTCGCGGTCGACGCCGAAGCCCGATGAGCGTGTCGGGGGTGACGCACCACCCGCTCTCCACGGATGCCATCGGCCGGGGCATCACCCTCGACAACTGGGCCGACGCGCCGCACAACCGCTGGTCCTTCCTCCACCTCGACGAGGTGCTGCGGATGCAGGTGATCCAGGCGTCGCCGCATCCGGAACCCCTTGCCGCAGAACCCGATCCGAATCTTCTCCGGCTCGCCACCCCGCGCTACGACGCCACCGGGCGGATCACCGGTCATACGACCGGTGCGGACGTCCTCGCCGACACCTACACCGATGGTTTCGTCATCCTGCACCACGGCCGCATCCGCGCCGAGACGTATGCCGATTCCATGCTCCCCGACACCCGTCACCTGCTGATGTCGGTCACCAAGACCGTGGTCGGCGTCGTCGCGACGACGCTCGTCGACGCGGGCTGGTTCGGCTTCGACACCCGCGTGGAGGAGATCGTTCCTGCGCTGGGAGAGAGCGGATTCGCGGGCGCGACCGTGCGGCATCTGCTCGACATGCGCTCAGGTGTGCGGTTCAACGAGACCTACCACGACCCCGACGCGGACGTCTACCTGATGGAGCACGCGACCCAGTGGCGCAGCCCACGGGCTGACATCCCGGACACCCTGCACGACTTCCTGCTCACCTTGCCCCGCGAGCGCGAGCACGGCGGCACCTTCCACTACCGCTCCAGCGAGACCGACGCGCTCGGGTGGGTGTGCGAGGGGGCGACCGGCCGCCCGCTCGCGGACCTGATACACGACTACGTCTGGGCACCCATGGGGGGTGAGCACACGGCATACGTGAGCATCGACCAGGCGGGCACGGCCATCGCGGACGGTGGCATGTGCGCCACCCTTCGGGACGTCGCAAGGTTGGGAGAAATGTTGCGGCACAGCGGTATTTCTCCATCCGGCCGCAAGGTCGGACCGAGCTGGCTGACCACCGACACGCTGCTCGGGACCGAGGATCTGCGCTCGGCCTTCGCCGCCACAAGCTCGCCGACCGGCATGCCGGGCGGTCACTACCGCAATCAGATCTGGGTGCCCTTCCCCGACCGGACGACCTTCCTCGCGCTCGGTGTGCACGGCCAGATGATCTATGTCAACCAGCGCGCCGCGATCACCGGCGTCAAGCTGTCCTCGTGGCCGACCGCCCAGGACGGCGCTCAATTTTTCGACACACTGGGGCTCTTCGAAACCCTCGCCAGCGCCCTGACCCGATCCGCCCTCGCCGCCCACCCGGCAGCCATCAAGGAGAAGAGATGACCACCCACCCCCTGCGCAATATCTCCGAGATCCGGTCGTTCTACCGGACCAATGACGAGCCGATCTATTTCGTCGGGCCGACGCCCTTCAATCTGCTCGGGCTGGACCGGTGGGTCCGCAACTTCAACTACCTCACCTACTACGACCCGTGGGACGGCCAGCACCCGCGCATCATCACCCCGTCCCAGCCGTATGACGGCACCTTCACCTCCTCCGAGCAGATCACCAACTGGCTGCTGCGCAACCCCGAGCTGCAGGCGCGCCTGAAAGCGCGCGGCGGCAAGCCGCGGGTGATGGCGGTCTTCATCGACGAGGAGACCGAGGAGATCTGCCGCGAGCTCGGCTACACCCTCACCCTCCCGCCCGTCGCCCTGCGCAAACGGCTCGACTCCAAGCTCGAGACCACCCGCCTCGGCAATGAGGCGGGCGCGCCGAGCGTCCCCAATATCCTCGCCTCAGCTGACTCGTATGACGAGTTGCTGGCCCTCGCCGGCGAGGCCGGCCTGGGCAGTGATCTGGTGATCCAGCTGCCCTACGGCGATTCGGGGAAGACCACGTTTTTCGTTGCGAGCCAACAGGATTGGGACAAGTACGCGGAGGAACTCGCCGGGCAGGAGGCGAAGATCATGAAGCGCATCCGCAACACCGCCTTCGCGGTCGAGGGGTGCATCACGCGGCACGGGACGATCGTCGGCCCGTTCATGGTCGACCTTACCGGGTATGAGTCGATGACGCCCTACAAGGGTGGCTGGTGCGGCAATGACGTCTTCCCCGAGACCATGACCCAGAAGCAGCGCACAGCCGCGACGCAGCTCGTGCGCAAGCTCGGCGACCGGCTCGCGCTGGAGGGCTACACCGGCTTCTTCGAGGTCGACACCCTCATCGATCTAGACACTGACGAGGTCTATCTCGGCGAACTCAACCCGCGCATCTCGGGGGCCTCACCGATCACCATGGTCACCGCCGGGGCCTATGCCGACCTGCCGCTCTATCTCTTCCACCTGCTCGAATACATGGACGTCGACTACACCATCGACACCGACGAGATCAACGAGCGCTGGACCGAGTTGGCGGCGATCGACCAATGGAGCCAGCTGATCATGAAGCAGCCGGAAGACGAGGTCTCCTCGATCCTCGCCGCACCCCGCACCGGCACCTGGGCGATCCAGCCCGACGGGTCCTTCGAATACCGCCGACCCGCCCTGGATTGGCACGGCCTGCAGGACGAGAACGAGTTCTTCTTCATGCGGATCTATGGCCCCGGGGATTACTTGTTCAAGGGCGCGGACCTCGGCATCGTGATGGGCCGCTCGCGGATGCAGACCGACGACCCCAAGTCGCTGACTCCGCGCTGCGAGCAGATCGTCAGCGGCATCCGCTCGCAGTATGTGAGCTCACCCCTGACCGAAGCCCCGGTGATCATGCCTACCCTGCTGAACTCCAAGGCCCTCTGACCCCGGCTCGAGGCGTCGCCACACCAGTCGCAGCCTTCTCGCCCGAAGCCACCAGGCCCTTGTTCGCACAGGACGTCTTCCGGTGCGAACAAGGGGGTTCCGGCATCGGGCGGGGAAGCTGTCAACGATCCGGCTCGCCGGCGGCCTCGGTCGAGGTGAGGTGGAGGAGTTCGCGGGCCTTGAGGGCAAGCCAGACCTCGGCGCGTTCGCTCGCGATGGTGAGGTCGCGGCCGAGGATGCCGGAGATCCGGTCTATCCGGTTGCGCAACGTATGCCGGTGCACACCAAGCGCATTCGCCGTAGCCTCCCAATGTCCACCGTGCGCAAGGAACTCCGATGTGGTACGCAGCAGGTCGGCGGGCAGGCCGCTCGTGCGTGGTTCCAGCGGGCGGAGCACCGAGCCGGCGATCGCGGCCAATGTGTCGCGTGACTGCGTGCCGAGCAGCACGTCGAAGATGCTCAACTCCGCGAAGTCAATGATCTGCCCCGGC
The DNA here is from genome assembly GCF_035343835.1 of Nostocoides sp. Lineage (NCBI taxonomy): Bacteria > Bacillati > Actinomycetota > Actinomycetes > Micrococcales > Intrasporangiaceae > Nostocoides > Nostocoides sp. The sequence goes on from NZ_DAOQZV010000090.1 coordinate 7,577, forward strand.
TGCCCGAGCGCCACGCGCGCGGCGGCGATCGCCTGCCGATAGCTGTCCAACGCGAGCCCGAGCTCGACACCACGGCCTACCCCGGCCGAGGGCAGCCGACCGAGGCTCGCCCGCAGGGCAACGAGCGTCATCTCCGCGACCTCGCCCCGTTCGGCCGCCCCCACCAACACCGCGAGGCCCTTCGAGTTCGCCATCACAAGCGCCGGTATGCCTCGCGCGGCCAGAGCCGCGTCAACCGCTGCCTCAGCCGCCCGCGGCGGTCCGGCGTCCCCGACAGCGACCACGGCCACCTCCCGGTCGGCAGCGAATCCGACATACCGCAGGAGGCCGAGATCGACATCCGCACCGGGGCGCAGGAGTGACCGAAAGAGCATGCGCCGCAGGCGTATTTCCGCCTCATGGAGGTGCGCCGGACGGTCGAGCAGGATCGAGAGCAAGGTCGCCGAATGGCTCACCAGCAGCCGCTGGTTCGAATCCAACTGACGACGTCCACCGACCACCAGATAGCCGCCGGCCTGCTTGGGCTTACCCAGCACTTGCACGGTGAAATACCCGTCGTCGTCGACATGGCTGATCGTCTGCTGCCGGGCCGGCACACCCTTGCCCCGGCGAGAGTCCAGCAGCGCCGCGGCCCGCTTCGCCAGCCGGCCGGCGCCAGCGCCCGCCGAGTCCACAGCCGCACCGGAGCCGTCGAGCGTGACGACCGTTGCGGCCAAGGCCCGCGCGAGCGTGTCGACGACTCCTGCCGCACCCTTGACCATGGCCGCACTCGCGAGCCGCTCCTGATTGCGCGAGATCTGCGCGACCAACGCCACTTGGTCCGCGGTGATCGCGGAGATGACCGCGCGTGAGATCGCCAGGAAGGGCGTCGCGGCCGGGATGGCGAGCACCGGCAGCCCGAACTCATCCCCCGCCTGGGCCAATGCTTCGGGCACCTCCGGGTGGATCATCCCGGTGTCGAACGCGAGACCGGACGCGCCCAGCCGGGCCAGCCGCTCGACATACGCCCGCTGTCCGACCGCGTCGTCGGGCAGGTTGATGCCGAGAGTCATCAGCAACTCGCCGCCGTCCAGCCACGCCGTCGGGTCGAGCAACTCGCTGGTGTGCGCCCACGTGATATCGCGACGCCGCCCGGTCAGCCCGCCGACGATCCGCAGCCCCAGTCGGCCGTCCCCGGCCAGTTGCTCGATGGTGATACCCAAGACCGCCTCCCGTCGTCCATGGAACCTGGCGAGCCGCCAGCATCGTGGCCGCGGGGGCTCGCTGTCCAGTAACACGTGGCGAGCCGCCCGGCACGGGCTCAGGAGCGGCGACCAGTGCGACGGGCATACGCATCCAGGGCATCAAGCACGTCCTGAGCCCGCCAGGTCAGGTTGCGCGCCTTGTGGTCCTGGTCCTGCCTCAGGATCCCCCGATCGAGAAGCACGTCGATGTAGCGATGTTCGTTCTTGCCGATGCCCAGGATCTCGCGGGCGACGGGCGCCGAGATCACCGGGTGCAGGAACAGCCCCTCGGCCAGTCGCCGCGCGGCGGAGTCGGACCTCAGCCCAGTCAGCTGATCCCGCCAGCGCTGGCGGACGTCATCCAAGTCGGCTATCAACCGCGTTCCGTTGTCGACACCGATCAAAGCGGCCCGGGATACGCACGAGACGATCGGCGAAATATCACCGTCCCGGTAGGCGGTTAGCGCGTCGAAGTACCCCTGCGTATCAGCCAAAAGGCCCGAGCTGATCGGGACCGACACCTGGCGCGCGATCCCTCGCGCGCGCAGCATCGCGTGCAGAAAGGCACGTCCCGTGCGCCCGTTGCCGTCAGGGAGAGGATGGATGGTCTCGAACTGGGCGTGGGAGATCGCGGCCTGAGCCACGCCCGGCACGTCCGCGCGGACGCTGAACGACACCAGGTCCGCGATCAACTCGGGCACTCGGTGGGCGATGGGAGGGACAAAGTCGGCATCGTGCGGGCTGCCCATCCCGAACACCGCCCGACCGCCGATCCACACTTGGTCCGTACGCCACCGGCTCGCAATCTCCGGCGCGGTCTGGTGCATCAGCGCGTCGTGCATGGCCAGGATCGCCCCGGCATCCACATTGTCGGCGAGGGCCAAGGCGGCAGTCATCGCGCGCACATTGCCGACGATGGCGCCAGCATGACCCGTCGATGCGCCCGTCAGCTCGGCTTCGGCGATCTTTCGCGCGGACGCGGACAACTGCTCGATCTGGGAGCTCGACGCCGACTCGCTGCGCAGGAGGATCGCTGCGAAAGGCGCGATCTCGCTGCCCTGGCGGGTGTCGAACTCGCGCATGGCGGTGGCCGATTCCTCGGCCTCGGCGCTGACCCGTCCAGGCAGCACTACATCCAAGTCGGCGATCATCGCCGGAACGCTTGCCCGGTATGGACACCCGATCATCACCCGATCACGTCGCGTCATACCGGTGACAGGGTGCACGTCCCAGGGCACATCTTCGTAAGTCACGGCGGGCCAGCCATTGGTATCCGCCGACGATGTATGTGGGCTAGCGGACGACGAACTGAAGGTCACGCCACCAGCATAACCTCACTTATTCATCTAAGTGAGGTTATGAATGAAGCTAACCCTCATTTGGGAGGACATGCCGCGCTGTCTCTGGCACTCGCGGAGGCTGGACGAAATGTCTCGCTGAACCACAAAGCCGCACCATTTCGTCCACTGCCTCCTCGGCACGCCCGGCCTACCGTGGCGGGAACGACCGGGCCATTTCTGGACCCGGGGAGCTGACCCAAGGAGGGGCCATGACGGCGCAACTGGAGACCGCGGCATACGTGGAGACCGACCGGCCGGAGCAGGTGCGCATCCTGCGCACGGCGATCCCCGGGCCGCAGTCGCTCGCCCGCCACCAGCACCGCCAAGGTGTCCTGTCCACGGGCCTCGGCACGACCCTTCCGGTCTTCATCGAGCGCGCGGGCGGCGGCATCCTCGTCGACGTCGACGGCAATCACCTGATCGACTTCGCCTCCGGCATCGCCGTCACGACGGTCGGCTCCAGTGCGCCGGCGGTCGTCCGCCGGGTCCGCGAGCAGGTCGCCCGCCTGACGCACACGTGCTTCCTCGTCACCGAATACGACGGCTATGTCCAGGTGGGCGAGTGGCTCAACACCAACACCCCCGGCGCGCACGCCAAGAAGTCCGCGCTGTTCTCCACCGGCGCCGAGGCCGTGGAGAACGCCGTCAAGATCGCCCGGGTCGCCACCCATCGCCCGGCGGTGGTCACCTTCGGCCACGCCTACCACGGCCGCACCCTGCTGACCATGACGATGACCGCCAAGAATGTCCCCTACAAGGATGGTTTCGGCCCCTTCGCGCCGGAGATCTACCGCGCGCCGCTCGCCTATCCCTTCCGCTGGCCGACCGGCCCCGACCACTGCGCGATGGAGGCGCTCAACGCGCTCGAGGACCTCGTCGTCAAGCAGATCGGCGCCCACAACACGGCCGCCATCGTCATCGAGCCCATCCAGGGCGAGGGCGGCTTCATCGTCCCGCCCGCGGCCTATCTCCACGGCGTCGCGAGCCTGGCCCGCGAGCACGGCATCGTCCTGATTGCGGACGAGGTCCAGACCGGAATCGCCCGCACCGGAGCGATGTTCGCCTCCGAACACGATGGCCTCGTCCCCGACCTGATCGTCACCGCGAAGGGTCTCGCCGGTGGCCTGCCGCTCGCCGGTGTCACCGGCCGCGCAGAGATCATGGATGCCGTCCCCGCGGGCGGCCTCGGCGGCACCTTCGCCGGCAACCCGGTCGCCTGCGCGGCCGCCCTCGGCGTCTTCGAGACCATCGAGGAGCTCGACCTCGTCGCCCGCGCCCGCCAGATCGAGGCGATTGCGCGGCCCGTTCTGGAGGAAGCGGCATACGGCAATGGGTGGGTCGGCGAGGTCCGCGGACGCGGCGCGATGCTCGCCGTCGAGTTCGTCGTCCCTGGCACCAAAGAGCCAGCCCCCGCGGCCGCCGCGGCCGTCATGGCCGCGTGCCACCGCCAGGGCGTCGTCACCCTCCAGTGCGGCACCTATGGCAATGTCATCCGCCTCCTCCCGCCGCTCGTCA
>NZ_DAOQZV010000091.1:0-3549 GCF_035343835.1 Nostocoides sp.
ACCACTTGGTCGCCTGGTCGGCCGGCCCGGAGATGATCAGCGGCGTGCGGGCCTCGTCGATGAGAATGGAGTCGACCTCGTCGACGATGGCGAAGTTGTGGCCGCGCTGGACGAGCTCGTCGGTCGACCAGGCCATATTATCGCGCAGATAGTCGAAGCCGAACTCGTTATTGGTGCCATAGGTGATGTCCTTGGCGTATTCGGCGCGGCGCTGCTCAGGCGTCATGTCCGAGAGGATGCAGCCGGTCTCCAGGCCGAGCATGCGGTGCACGCGACCCATCAACTCGGACTGGTATTCCGCCAGATAGTCGTTGACCGTGACGACGTGCACGCCCTTGCCTGCGAGCGCGTTCAGATAAGACGGCAAGGTCGCGACGAGGGTCTTGCCCTCACCGGTCTTCATCTCGGCGACATTGCCCATGTGCAGCGCGGCGCCACCCATGATCTGGACGTCGAAGTGCCGCTTGCCGAGGGTCCGCTTGGACGCCTCGCGGACCGCCGCGAAGGCCTCGGGCAGGATGCTGTCGAGACTCTCACCCTTGGCGATGCGCTCGCGGAAGAGATCGGTCTCGCCGCGCAATTCTTCGTCGGTCATCTTCTCGAAGTCCTCTTCGAGGGCGTTGACCGCGGCGGCGATGCCTTCGAGGCGCTTGACCACACGGGATTCACCGGCGCGCAACAAGCGCTCGAACAACTTGGGCACGGAGGAACTCCTGACATAGCGACCTGGAACCCGACCAGACTAATCGAGGCCGAGCTCCCTTCCCCAACGTGCCGGGACGGGGGCACGTTCCGGGAGGGAACGGCATACGGGCGGGCAATGCGGTGGCCGCGCGCATCGCGCGCAGGTGAGGATTGCCGTATGCCGTTCCCCGCCAGTGTCCCCGAACTCACCGACGACGTGGTGCTGCTGCGCGCCCACCGCCCCACCGATGCCGACGGCATCGTCGGACAGTCGAACGACCCCGCCTCGATGCGATGGACGACGGTGCCGCGCCCGTATGCCGTCAAGCAAGCGCAGGAGTTTCTCGCATCGATCGAGGCCGGGTGGAACGCGGGCGAGGGCAATCTGCACTGGGCCATCTGCGAGGTCAGCGCTCCCGAGCGCTATCTCGGGACCATCGACCTGCGCGAGCGGCCGGGCGGCACGGCCGAGGTCGGGTTCGGCCTGCACCCGGACGGCCGTGGCCGCGGCGTGATGGCGCGGGCCGTGCGGCTGCTGGCATGCCACTACTTCACCGAGCGCGGTGGGCGGCGGCTGTATTGGTATGCCGAGCGCGGCAACTGGGCATCCTGGCGGGTCGCCTGGGCGTGCGGCTTCCAGCATCACGGGCTGTTGCCGCTGAAACTCGCGGGGTTGGCGGACGTGCCGGGCGATCCGGCGCGCGACGGCTGGGTCGCCAGCGTCGGGGCCGAGGACGATCTCGGCCGGCCGGCCGCGCCGTGGTACGTGCCCCCCGTTCTCGACGGCGACGGCATCCGGCTGCGGCCCTGGCGGGACTCGGACAGCGAGAGCGTGGAATCGGCAGACCACCCGGCCCATTTCGTGCCGGCGGGGGCGATCCCGACGCCGGAGAATTGGGCCGCGTGGTTCGAGCGGCGGCTCGGAGTCATGTCGCGGGGCACGAGCGTCAACTGGTGCATCGCGGATGCGCGCAGCGATCGGGCGCTGGGCGAGGCGCTGGTGTTCGTCCATGACGGGTCGCTGGACGCGGCGGACACGGCCGAGTTGGGCTATTACCTGTTTCCGTCGACGCGGGGCCGGGGCGCGGCAAAGGAGGCGGCCCGGCTCGCCACGGCGCACGCCTTCACGCCGCGCGAGGCGGGCGGCCTCGGTCTGCGGCGTCTGGTCGCCGAGACCGCCGCCGACAATGCGGCGAGCAATGCCGTCCTCGAATCAGCGGGCTTCACGCGCTGGGGGCACGAAGCGGCCGCCACGGCGCCCGACGGCAGCATCGGCCCGGCCGACCACTGGGAGCGGCTAGCTCCGTAGGCGAGGCGTACGTGGCAGCCTGAGCGTGGTGACCAACTCCGCGTCGGCCGGCGACTGGTCAGCGGCATTCCTACGCGTGGATAACATGTCCAGGTATCTCCGCCCGGCAGCAACTCCAGCCTCAACGCCGAATAGGTCACGATCGTCAACAACACCGGTTCCACGCTCTCGCTGAACGGGTGGACGCTACGCGACAAAAGCAACCACGTGTTCACGTTCCCGAGCTTCTCGCTGCGCGCGGGCAGCTACGTCAAGTCGGGGAAGGGCACCAACAGCTCGTCCTCGATCTACTGGCAGCAGTCCTGGTACGTCTGGAACAACTCCGGCGACTCGGCCTACCTGCGGGACAGCAAGCGCACGCTGAAGGACTCCTGCACCTGGGGTTACGCGATCACGACGTCCTGCTGACGCCCAGGGAGGGCGAGGAAAGTGGCGAGCAGGTCGAGCTCCGCCACCAACTCGGCCCGGTCGGCCGGCCCGCCGCGGCCGGGCTCCCACGTCAACCGTTGGACGCGAAGCACACCGGCGGCCCGGTCGGACTTCAAGTCCACTCGCGCGACCAGCTCGTCGCCCAGGAGGAAAGGCAGCACGTAGTAGCCGTGCACGCGCTTCGGCGCCGGGACGTAGATCTCCAGCCGGTAATCGAAGCCGAAGATCGCCGCCACTCGATCCCGTTGCCAGACAAGGGAATCGAAGGGTGAGAGCAACGCCCGGGCGGTGATCGCCCGCGGCCGGCGCGCGTCGCGATGGACGTATGCCGGCCGCCGCCACCCCTCGACGGACGCCGGCACGAGCGTCCCCTCCCCCACCAGGCGTTCCACGGCCGCCGCTGCCGGCGCCGGTGGGATGCGGAAGTAGTCGCGCAGGCACTGCAGGCTCCCGACGCCATGCGCGCGGGCGGCGATCTCGATCAGCCGCGTGATCGCGACATCGTGGGCCGGGCGGCCGGCCGGGTCGGTCGCCGAGCGCATGCCGGGCGGCAGGACGCGGTGGAGCGCGTCATACCGGCGCTCGAATTGCGTTGTGCGACCGGCAGATCCGATGTCACCAGCCCAGAAGAGATGCTCCAGGGCGTTCTTGACCAGTGACCAGTTCCAGCCCCACTCGCTCCTCGACCGGGGCACGTCGTGCGCCAGCGCGACCTCGGTCTCGCGCGAGGTCATCGGCCCGTGTCGCTCGATCTCGGCCCGCACCGCTGCGACCAGGCCGGGATGCTCGCGCTCGACGCGCTGCATCCCGCCCCACGAGTCGGTCTTGGCGCGCTGCATGCGGAAGTCCAGCAGCGGCCACGTGCTTGGCGGGATCAGGCTCGCCTCGTGCGCCCAATACTCCACCAGCCGCCGGGGCGCGCGATCACGGATGCGATCGAGGAGGGTCGCGTCATACGGACCGAGCCGGGAGAAGAAGGGCAGGTAGTGGCTGCGGGCGAGCACATTGACGCTGTCGATCTGGATCACGCCGACGGTGTCGATCACGCGTTGCACATCGCGCAACGGAGTCGCCGACACACCACGCGGCCGACCAAATCCTTGGGCGGCCAACGCGATTCGCCGTGC
>NZ_DAOQZV010000091.1:3649-11628 GCF_035343835.1 Nostocoides sp.
CCGACACACCACGCGGCCGACCAAATCCTTGGGCGGCCAACGCGATTCGCCGTGCCTGCGCCCGGCTGAGGCGAAGCTCGGTCACGACAACCGGATCAGGACAACATCAGGACAACGCCGCCTGGGCCGCGCCGACTTCCAGGTGGATGACGCCGTACTTCCAGCCGCGCCGCCGATAGACGACGCTCGGCTTGTCGGTCTCGCTGTCGTGGAAGAGGAAGAAGTCGTGGCCGACGAGCTCCATCTCGCGCAGCGCGTCGCTGAGGGTCATCGGGACGCTCTCGTGCACCTTTTCGCGGACCTCGATCGGCGAGTCACCGAAGGCCCCGAAGAGGTCCGGCTCGGTGTCCTCCACCGGCGCGGCGGTCGCCGGCTGTTCGACGATCGCGGGCGCGGCCTCGACCTTGCGGCCGCGTGAGACGCGGCGCCGATCGTTGGCGCGGCGCAGGCGCTCGACGAGCTTGTCCTGGGCCAGATCGAAGGCGGCGAACTTGTCCTCATGGATGGCTTCGGCGCGCACGACGGGGCCGCGGGCATGGCAGGTGATCTCGACGCGTTCGGAGGCTTTGGTTTTGCTGCGGGTGGGTTCGTGGGTCAGCATCACCTCGATGCGCAGGGCGCGCGGCGCCAGTGCCTCGACCTTGGTCAGGCGGGCATTGACGTGATCGCGGAAGGATTCGCTGACGGGTTGGTGACGGCCAGAAATGACGACATCCATGTGAACTCCAAATGGTGACGGATCAGCTGCGAACTCGAGGCGTCGAAATGGTGCACTCCGGTCGCATCACCTGCCTCGCGTGACCGCGGCGAGCGAAAGACGTTCCCATAGAGGGACGCTAGCCCAAACCCTGACCGCTGTGGGACTCGGGTCGGAATCGGCGTGGCGTGGCCGCGATGGCCGCCTGGCCGACGACCTCGATGCCGGTCGCGTTCAGCGCCCGCGTTGCTTCGGCCATCGACGCGCCCGTGGTGAGGATGTCGTCGGCGAGGATCACCGTGGCGCCGTGCCAGTCCCCCGCCCGCACCCGCATCCGGCCGGCGAGATTACCCGCCCGCCCGGCCGCATCGAGGCCGGCCGTGTCCCTGACCCGGCCGTGCACGCGCAGCACCTCGGCGCTCGGCAGACCAGCCTCGCGCGCGGCCAGCCGGACCAGGTCCCGCACCGGATGATCCCCGCGGGCGCGGATCGAAGCAGCCGAACTCGGCATCGAGAGCACCACATCGATTCCCGTATGCCGGGTGCTCACCGCCTCCGCCGCACGCACCAGAGCCTGCGTGAGCAGCACGGCGAGAATCGTGCGCAGGTCGCGTCGCGCCCCGTCCTTGTAGCCACGGATCAAACCGGACAGCGGCGGCAGGTAAGCGGCCGTCACCCAGGTCGGGCCGATGCCGAAGGGGGCCGGCGCCGGGAAGACAGGCTGCGGCCCACCCGCGAAAGTCGTCCCCGTCACCGCATCGACGCACTCAGCGCACAGCGTGAGCAGGGGCGCGCCGCACCCTGCACACCGGCGGGGCAGCGCGAGATCGATCAACCCCGCCACGTCGAATCGCCGGCCCATCGCGCCATCTTCCCAGCCCGCCCTGCCAGGGGACTCGGGTCGCAGCCGGGCTGTGGACAACCATCAGCGGCCGGGGACGATCAGGTCGCTGCCCGCGGCGGGGAGCCAGCCGGCACCCGCACGCACGAAGACCCGATCCTTGGTGCGCACCACCAGTCGCCGCTCACCGCCCAGCGTGGTCAGGGCGAGCGCGCCCTTGACCGCAGGCAAGGGCGTGACCTCCTGGCCCAGGGTGACCAGGAAGGCTCGCTCGACATCTTTGGTCACGGAACCCAGGACCGACAAGGTCGTGTCGTCGATCCAGGTGACATCGCGCAGCGACGCGAACTGCGGTCCGAGCCGAAGTGGCGTCGCGGCCAGCGCGGTCGGCAGACCATTTGCGGCCCGGACGATGCCGGCGACATCCAGCCGGGCGTCCTTGTGGTGTCGGTCGGTGGACACGATCGCGATCCGGCTGCCGTCCACCGACACGCTCAACGCGACCGGCAGGCGGCCGGTGAGCCAGTCGGCCGGGATCCGCACTGCCGCCGCGTCCGGGTCGGTTGCCGGCCAGACGAGCGAGTTGACCGCCCAGACCGCGGCGTCGTTCGGCTTCTTGGCCAGCCGGCCGCCAACCCACAAGGCCCCCATCCGGTCGTATGCCGGCGCGGTCAGGTCGGTGCCGAAGTTCGGCACCGTCTCGGCCGAGTCCGCCCGGAAGCGGGCCAACTCGCCCTGGTCGACGGCCGCCACCTCCTGCCCGGTGAAATTTGCCGCCAAGTCGTCGAAATAGGGCTGCACGGCGGGAAAGACGGGAGTCCGGTCGGTGAAATCCTCGGCCTGGCTCTGCTCCACCTGTGACGGATCGACCGAATACAGGCCCTGCCCCACGCGCACCAGCGGCAACACGCCGACGGGCGGGCCCGAAGAGTCGATGCCCAACTCGCGCAGGGTGGCGACGGGAGCGTCGATCCCGGCAAGGGCAAGCCGGGTGCCCTCGACCGTGACATCGACCCCGACGACGCCGGGCGCCTGGGTGACCGTCGAGACCAGTTGCGCCCAGATATTGCGCCGGGCGGCGGAGTCATTGGTGATCCCGGTGCCAGCCAGGTTGACCGTCGCGATCCCGTCGGACACGGGCACCGAGTCCACCAGCAGGTGAACGCCGCCACCGAGATCGGTGCGGACGGCACCGGTCAGGTAGTTCGGCACCGCGCCGAGTTGCTGCCGCACCATCCGCGTCGCCATCCGGTCCGAGACGACCCAGCGCACATCGGGCACGAGCGAGGCACTGCCCGTCGCCACATAGTTGACGGTCACCTGCCGCATCAACCCGGCGAACGCGCTCGGCGACAACCAGCGCCCAAAGGTCTTGGGGACATCGCTGATCCGCCACTCGCCGCCGACCTCGGTCAGCACGAGATCCATCCGCACCGGTTCCGAGCCTGGCGCGGCCGGGGTGTACCGGCCGTCCGCGGTGAGCGTGCCGACGGGGGTGGCCGTCAGCCGATAGCGACCCGCCAGCCCGTCGATGACCACCGCGCTGCCTTCTTGGACGACCACGGTGCCGACGTCGGGGTTCCAGCGGGCCGCCGCACCGGTCGTCAGATAGGACTTGGCGCCGGCGATCGCATCACCGGAGACGCCACCGGCGCGCAGGAAGCCGCGGATCACATCCTCCGGAGTCGCTCCCGGCCGGGGTCCCTCGGGCAGGATGACAACCGGTTGGCCGTCCTGGGCGTCGACCGCGAGCCCCGGGCGGATCCGGTCGTCGGCGTGCAGGCCGACGCAGCCGCCGAGCAGCCCGACGACGGCGAGGGCAGCACACAGGCGGGGCGCGCGCGTCATCCGATCACCCCAGGGCGATAGGGCCGCAGTTTCGTCGTCGCGTCCTTGTCCGCAAGCTCGGGCGGCGCCAGCGGCAGTGGTGACTCGCCGATCGGTTCGCCGGCATGCCGCGGCAACGTGAGCCGGAAGACCGAGCCCTGGCCCGGCTCGCCCCAGGCCTGCAGCCACCCGTCGTGCAGGCGGGCATCCTCTAAGGAGATGGCCAGGCCCAAGCCGGTGCCGCCGGTGGTGCGGGCGCGGGCCGGGTCCGCCCGCCAGAACCGGTTGAAGACCAGGCCGGCCTCCCCCGGGCGCAGCCCGACGCCGTGGTCGCGCACGGCAATGGCCGCCGCCGTGGCGTTCTGGGCGAGGGTGATGGTGATCGGCCGGCCCTCGCCGTGCTCGATGGCGTTGACGAGCAGGTTGCGCACGATTCGCTCGACGCGCCGGGCGTCGACCTCGGCGACTACCCCTTGCTTGGGGATCACCGTCTTGACCTTGGTCTCCTTGCGACGGGCGAGCCCGTCGACGGCCTCGACGACGCGTCGCACGACACCGCCGAGGTCGGCCTGCTCCGGCTCGAGGGCGGCGGCGCCCGCGTCGAAGCGACTGATCTCCAGCAAGTCCGCGAGCAGTTCCTCGAAGCGGTCGAGTTCGGTGTTGAGCAACTCCGCGCTTCGGCCCAGCGCGGGCGGGAACTCGCCCCGGCTGTCGTGGATGAGGTCGGCGGCCATCCGGATGGTCGTCAGCGGGGTGCGCAACTCGTGGGAGACGTCGGAGACGAAAACTTGCTGGACCCGGGAAAGGTCCTCCAGTTGCCGGATCTGACTCTGCAGGTGATCGGCCATGGCATTGAACGAGCGGCCGAGCAGGGCGAGGTCATCGGCGCCTCGCGCACTCATCCGCTCGTTGAGATTGCCGAGCGAGAGCCGCTCGGCGACGGCCGCGGCGCGCCGCACCGGGCTGACGACCTGCCGGGTCACCAGCCAGGCGATGGCACCGACGAGGGTGACGAGCAGGGCACCGCCGATGAGGAACAGCCGGCGGATCAGGTCGAGCGTGGCCTGCTCCCGATCCAGCGGATAGATGAAGAAGAGGTCGTAGTTCTCGGCGGTCCGGACCTCGACGCGGGTGCCGACGACAACCGCGGGGATGGTCGGATGCTGCCAGGTGGTGGGAATCGACTCAGCCGTCAGGGCGCCTCGGTCCAGGGCGATGATCGTCGACTGTTGGTGGGCGGCGTCGGCGTCGAGGGCCTGGCGCAGGGTCAGGGGGATCGGCGATTCGCGCAGGCCGCCGGTGACGACGGTGTCGATGATGACGGCACTCTCGTTGTCCAGCGAGCGGGTGAAGACGACGTACCGGTCCGAGTCGGAGGAGCTTTGCGCGACCTTCTTGATCTCGTCACTGGCGAAGGTGTTGAGCGCGTCCGGTGTCTGGGTGGCGTCGGTATTGTCGAAGTCCTCCTGGATCCGCGCGGCGACGGCCTTGGTCTCGACCTCGGCGCGGCTGACCCGGTCGTCCTGCAGGCCGTTGGCGATCGACTGGAAGAGATTGAAGCCGATCAGGGACACCGCGAGGATGCCGAGCAGCACCGTCGAAGTGACCACCCGCAACTGCAGGGAGCGGCGAAGCGGCCCGATCAGCCGGCGCAGGAAGGTCATCACCGGCCGTGCCGAATCAGCTGCCGGTCCCGGCCTTGTAGCCCACGCCGCGGACGGTCACCACGATCTTGGGGTCCTCGGGGTCGTGTTCGATCTTGCTGCGCAGGCGTTGGACGTGGACGTTGACCAGGCGGGTGTCGCCGGCGTGGCGGTAGCCCCAGACCTGCTCCAGGAGCACCTCGCGGGTGTAGACCTGCCAGGGCTTGCGGGCGAGCGCGACCAGCAGGTCGAACTCCAGGGGAGTCAGGGGGATCTGCTTGCCGTCGCGCTTGACCGAGTGGCCGGCGACGTCGATGGCGAGGTCGCCGATCTCGAGCCGCTCCGGTTCACCCTCGTCGGTGCGCCGCAGCCGAGCCCGGACCCGGGCGATCAACTCGGCCGGTTTGAAGGGCTTGAGGACATAGTCGTCGGCGCCGGACTCGAGGCCGACGACCACGTCGACGGTGTCAGTGCGGGCGGTGAGCATCACGATCGGGACGCCGGACTCGGCGCGGATGCGCTTGCATACGGCAATGCCGTCCATCCCGGGGAGCATGACATCGAGCAGGATCAGATCCGGGCGGTGGTCGCGGAAGGCCGCCAGCGCGGAGGCCCCGTCGGCGACGTGGTGGACATCGAGGCCCTCCCCCCGCAGCACGATCCCGAGCATCTCGGCCAACGCCAGATCGTCATCGACGATGAGCACGCGCCCCTTCACGGCCTGACCCTGTCCTTCCACGATCCCCCGATAACGATTCGGCCAATCATCACACAGCGCCCGGCCGTTGCCTGGTATGCCGCGCTCGGCCGGCCCGAAGCGGAGAAGAGCTTGGGCGGGCCGGGCGGCGAGGCAGGTCAGTAGCGGTAGTGCTCCGGCTTGAACGGGCCGGCGACGTCGACTCCGAGATACTCGGCCTGGTCCTTGCGCAGCTCGGTCAGTTCGACACCGAGCGCGTCGAGGTGGAGGCGGGCGACCTTCTCGTCGAGTTGCTTGGGCAAAGTGGTGACTGCCGGCTTCCCGTCCTCATCGAGATAGGCCTCGGGGTGGTTGAACAGCTCGATCTGGGCGATCGTCTGGTTGGAGAAGCTGTTCGACATCACGAAGCTCGGGTGCCCAGTGGCGTTGCCGAGGTTCATCAGCCGGCCCTCGGACAGCACGATGATCGAGTGGCCGTCGGCATAGGTCCACTCGTGAACCTGCGGCTTGATCTCGGTCTTGACCACGCCCGGGGTCGCGGCGAGGCCGGCCATGTCGATCTCGTTGTCGAAGTGGCCGATATTGGCGACGATGGCCTTGTTCTTCATCGCGGCCATGTGCTCGGCCGTGATGACGTCGAAGCAGCCGGTCGAGGTGACGAAGATGTCGCCGAACTCGGCGGCCTTGTCCATCGTGGTGACCTGGTAGCCCTCCATCGCGGCCTGCAGGGCGCAGATGGGGTCGATCTCGGTGATGACGACGCGCGCACCCTGGCCGGCGAGGGACTGGGCACAGCCCTTGCCCACATCGCCGAAGCCGGCGACGACGGCGACCTTGCCGCCGATCAGGACGTCGGTGGCCCGGTTGAGGCCGTCGACGAGGGAGTGGCGGCAGCCGTACTTGTTGTCGAACTTGGACTTGGTGACCGAGTCGTTGACATTGATCGCGGGGAAGAGCAGGTCGCCCGCCTCGGCGAGCTGGTAGAGACGGTGGACGCCGGTGGTGGTCTCCTCGGTAACACCCTTGATGCCTTCGGCGATGCGGGTCCACTTCTGCGGGTCCTGCGCCATCGTGGTGCGCACGAGCGCCTTGAAGACGCCGAACTCCTCGGAGTCCTCGGGCGTGGTGGGCGGGACCTGGCCGGCCTGCTCCCACTCGCGGCCCTTGTGGACCAGCATGGTGGCGTCGCCGCCGTCGTCGAGGATCATGTTGGGGCCCTCGCCGACGGGCCAGGTGAGGATCTTGTCGGTGCAGTCCCAGTACTCGGGCAGGGTCTCGCCCTTCCAGGCGAACACCGGGACGCCCTGCGGGTCCTCGGTCGTGCCGGCCGGGCCGACGACGACGGCCGCCGCGGCCTCGTCCTGGGTGGAGAAGATATTGCAGCTGGCCCAGCGGACCTCGGCCCCGAGGGCGGTGAGGGTCTCGATGAGGACCGCGGTCTGGACGGTCATATGCAGGGAGCCGGCGATCCGGGCGCCCTTGAGGGGCTGGGCGGCGCCGAACTCCGCGCGCAGCGCCATCAGGCCGGGCATCTCGTGCTCGGCGAGGCGGATCTGGTGGCGGCCGGCGGTGGCCAGGGCGAGGTCGGCCACCTGGTAGTCGAACGACATTGAGAAATCCTTGTCAACGGTGTCGGACGGCCCGTCGGTGGCCGCGCGCGTGCGCGGCCGATTGACGTATGCCGTTGTGGTGGCCGGCGCCGCCGCTCTCGGCGCGCGGGTCAACACCCACGCCGGGGTGGACAAGTTTACCCGGCCGGGCGACGTGCGGTGCTACGTGAGGAGATCGCGCAGTTCGGCGACGGCCGGGGCGTGTGCGGGGTCGTAGCCGTGACCGAGGGCGAGGTAGGTAGCCGAGAAGTCGAGGGTCGCGACGAGTTCGGCGAGGCGGGCCAGGTCGGGGCCGGGCGCCGGGGTCAGCGACCGGACACGGGCGCCCCGCGCCTCGGCCAGGTCGCTCACACCCTGCGCGAGATTGATCCGGGAGATCTCCTGCGCGCTGAGGTCGAGACCGTGGTCGGGCTGGATCGGGGCGAGGTCGAGGCCGCCCAGGTGCAGATCGGGGTCGGTGCGGGGGTCGGCGTCGCGGACCATGAGCAGACCGGCCTCGGTGCGTTGCTCCTCAAGCTCCGGGTCGGCGAAGATGTCGCGCCCGCCGGAGGCGGCGCGGGGCGCGGCATACGGTCCGTCAAGGCAGGCGAGAATCGACGCGGCCGCGTCGGGGAGCACGCCGGTCAGGGCCGGCACCCGGGCGGTGCGGGCGAGCATGGTGCCG
>NZ_DAOQZV010000092.1:0-11607 GCF_035343835.1 Nostocoides sp.
GTCGAGTGGCCGGTTCAGGGTCGTCGAGTGGCCGGTTCAGGGTCGTCGAGTGGCCAACGGTGCCCGACCAGGTCCCGCGCGCGGGAGGCGAAGGCCGAGCGGGCAGTATGCGGC
This sequence comes from Nostocoides sp., assembly GCF_035343835.1. Classification (NCBI taxonomy): domain Bacteria; kingdom Bacillati; phylum Actinomycetota; class Actinomycetes; order Micrococcales; family Intrasporangiaceae; genus Nostocoides; species Nostocoides sp. The sequence continues at coordinate 115 of NZ_DAOQZV010000092.1, forward strand.
ATGATGCAGCGCACGCTCTCGGCAGCCCCGGCCGCCCACGCCAGCCTGAGCCGGGCGCTAGGGTCCGGGGGTATGAATATCGTCTTCGTCGAGCCGAGCTTCCCCAACAACCAGCGGCGCTTTGTGCACGCGCTTGCGTCGGTCGGGGCGAATGTCATCGGGATCGGCGAGTCTGACGACTGGGCGCTCGGGGACGAGCTGCGCGATGCGATGGTCGGCTACTACAAGGTTGGCAATGTCACCAACGTCCACGAGATGACGGAAGCCGTGCGCTACATCCAGTCCCAGGTCTACGTCGACAAGCTCGAAGCCACAGTCGAGGCGCACACGATGGCGGCGGCGCAGGTGCGCGAGGCCACCGGCATACCGGGCACGTCCGTGCACGCGACCTGGCTGTGCCGCGACAAGCCGTCGATGAAGGAGGCACTGCGCAAGGTCGGCATCCCGACGGCGCAGTCGACAGCGGCAGACTCGGCGGACGAGATCTGGGACTTCGCCGCCAAGGTCGGTTACCCGCTGATCCTCAAGCCACGAGCCGGCGCCGGCGCCCAAGACACCATCAAGGTCTCGAACGACACCGAACTCGCGCACGCCATGACCGTTTTCGGTGCGCACGGAGCGACGTCGATTGCGGTGGAGGAGTTCAACGAGGGGCACGAGGGGTTTTACGACACCATTTGTGTCAACAACGCGATCGTGCACGACTGGACGACGCACTACTTCCCCAATGTGCTCGAGGCGATGCGCACTCGGTGGATCAGCCCGCAGTTCATCACGACCAACCGGCAGGCCGACTCGTCCTTCTACGGCGAGGTGGCCGAGCTCGGGCGTCAGGTGATCGAGGCCTTCGACATCGGCACGTCAGCGACGCACATGGAGTGGTTCTACGGGCCAAAAGGCTTGCGCTTCAGTGAGATCGGCGCGCGTCCGCCGGGAGTGGGTTGCTGGGATCTCTACTCCGCAGCCAACAATGTCGACGTCTATCGCGAGTGGGCGCACATCCACACGTATGGCGTGCGGGAGCAGCCGATGAACCGTCACTACTCCGCGGGGATCATCGCGCTCCGGCCGGATCACGACGGGGTCATCAAGGGTTACAGCGGGATCGAGGAGATCCAGGACCGCTATGGCGACTGGATCATCGACGGCCACTTCCCGCCCGTCGGGCATCTGACCCAGGGCGTCGAGGCCGGCTATATGGCCAACGCCTATGTGCGCCTGCGCCACCCCGACTACGACGTCTTGCGCGGGATGCTGGACGACGTCGGCCGCACCATCCACGTTTACGCCGGCTGAGGCGCGACCCGCTGACGTGCGCACGATACTCCTTGGGCCACAACGGTTTACGGTCAAGGCCACGACGGCTCTGCGGTCTATAGAGACCGAAGGTCCGGTCGCCGTCATCAACGCCGGGTGGGAAGAACGCGAGGACGATATTGCCGAGTTGGACGCGGCGCTCGACGGCCGCGCCCGCAATCTGCGCCTCTTTCACCGACTCGGCGATGTGCTGCTCAAGGATGCGACCTTCGCGGCGGCCGCATCGCGGTTTCGTGTCCGCCACGACGAGCTGACCGGCCTCTATCGCACCCGCCTCGATCACGTGAAGGCGGAGGTCTATGCCGTCTCGGCACTCGTCCCGATCCATCCGGCCGGAGTGCATCATTCGGCGGCGTATCGCGGCCTGCTCGATGCGGTCGAGAACGTCCGGCGCACCGACGATTGGTATCTGCGGGAGCTGGGTTTGCTGTATGCCGCGCTGGCCGAGGAGGGTCGCACCGAGGCAACGGGGGTGATCGGCTGGCATCGAGGTGAGATCCAGGCTGCGTTAATCGGTTGTGCCGCAATGGTTTTGCCAGGCGGCAATATTCGCTCGCTGATGAGCGCTATCCGGCTTTTCCAGGTGGATATTCCCGCGGAGATGCCGGTCGTGGCCTGGTCGGCGGGCGCCATGGCGCTGACTGACCGGATTGTGCTTTTCCACGACTTCGGGTCGACGGCGGCGCGCGAGACCGAGTTGTTCGACTTCGGCCTGGGCCGGATCAAGGGGGTCGTCGTCTTTCCGCACGCGCGTCGCCGCTTGCGGATGGACGACCCGAACCGGCTCTCGATCCTCGCCCAGCGCTTCCACGACGCGGAATGCGTCGTGCTCGACGACGGGACATTGCTCGATGTGCGCGACGGGGTGCGTCCCGCGAGCGCGCGCATCATCGGGACGGATGGAATCGTGCATACGGGTGATGCGCTGTGAGGCGGAAGCTGCAGATCAACCGTTTGCGCGAAGACCCTTCTCTGGGGCCGGAACTCGTCTCGTCCTTCGTGGCCAAGCACGGTTCGCCGATTATCGAGGGCGCGCATGCGACCTTCCTGTTCCGGGGGGAAGCCGACGAGGTCTTTGTCCGGCACCGCGTGGTCGGGCTTCCTGATCCGCTGCCGATGAAGCGGATCGCCGGGACGGATCTGTGGGCGGCCACGAGCGATTTGCCGGCCGGGTCCCGGGTCGAGTATCAGTTGGAGACGCGTCGCGGCGATCACTATGAGCGCTTCAACGACCCGCTGAATCCGCGGCTGGCGCACTCGCCGATGGGGTCGAGTTCGGTGTGCGCGGGCGAGGGGTATGAGGTGCCGTGGTGGGCGCAGCACCAGCCCGACTCGCGGCCCGGCGAGCTGACCGAGGAGCGCATGCGCAGCCGCGCGTTGCGCCGGGAACAGCACTTCTGGGTTTATCGGCCGGCGCGTTTCAACCCGGTGCTCAGCTACCCGCTGATGGTGGTGCACGACGGTGGCGACTATCTGCAGTTCGCGGCGATGAAGACGGTGCTGGACAACCTCATCCATCATCTCGACGTGGCACCCATGGTCGTGGCCTTTGTGCCGCCCCACGACCGGCTAAGGGAATATCCCAACTATGCGCCGCACGCGAGATTCATTGCGCGAGAACTTGTTCCGACGCTGACCGAATGGCTTCCGCTGCTCGACGCGCCAGCGGGGCGGTGTCTGATGGGGTCGAGCTTCGGCGGGGTCGCGTCCCTGTCGACGGCCGTGCGCTATCCAGGGATCTTCGGGTCGTTGCTGATTCAGTCGGCGTCGCTGGTCTTCACCGACATCGGCCAGGATCACGGCGGTGGGCCGGCCTTCGACCCCGTGGTGAAGTTCGTCAACAAGTATCGCGCCCGGCCGACGGCGCCGGTGCGGCGGATGTATATGTCCTGCGGGATCTATGAGCCGCTGATCACCCCGAACCGCTCAATGGTCTCGGTCTTCCGCGAGGCCGGCATGACAGTGCGCTACGAGGAGAATCGCGACGGCCACAACTGGGACAACTGGCGCGACCGGATGCAGTCGGCCCTGTCCTGGCTCTATCCCGGACCGCAGAAGTATGTCTATGAGTGAGAGCTTCGTGGCGGAAGACATTGGGAGAGAGTCGGTCTCGGATCGCTTGCGGGCTGCAGTCCGAGCCCGTATGCCGCGTGCCCGCGCCGATCTGGCCGCGCTTGTCGCGTGCCGTTCGGTCTTCGACGCGGCCATCGAGCCGCCTGTGGAATGTGCGGCCGCGGTGACGCTGGTCGCTCAGTTGTTGCGCGAGGTGGGCCTGAACGTCGAGGAACGCGAAACACCGGACAGCTCCGTCGCGGTCTTCGGGCGGGCCGTGGTCAGGCCTCGCCGTGACGAGGCAGTCAGTCCGCCCAGTGGCATCGAGCCTCGCGAGGCCACCGGAGACGTGGTGCGCCCCCACGTCCTGCTGTATGCCCACCATGACGTGGTCCCGGTCGGTGATCCGGCGTCGTGGTCCAGCGATCCGTGGACCCTGACCGAGCGCGAAGGCCGCTGGTTTGGGCGGGGGTCGGCGGACTGCAAAGGCAATATCGTGGCGATACTGACGGCGCTTCGAGCGGGCCGAGAAGTTTTGGGCGAGTGGCCGGTTGACGTCACCGTGCTGGTCGAGGGGTCCGAAGAGCAGTCCGCCGGCGGCATGGAGCGGCTCGCCCGCGCGCACCCCGATTTGGTCGCGGCCGACGTCATCGTGATGGCGGACACCGGCAATATCGAGCTCGGCCGGCCGACGCTGACAACCTCCCTGCGCGGCACGGGCTCGGTGCGGATCACCGTGCGAACGATGGCGCACGCCGCGCATTCGGGGATGTACGGCGGGGCGGCGCCCGACGCACTTCAGGCGCTCCTGACGACCCTGGCGAGCCTTCGCTCCCCGTCCGGCGAGACGACGATCGACGGGCTCGACGCGACGGGCTCCTGGGGTGGTGCGGCGTACGACCCGGAGCGTTTCCGCAAGGACGCCGCGCTCCTCGACGGCGTGGAACCCTTGGGGGTCAACGGGATTGGCGCCCCGCCTGAAGCCGGCGAGATCGGCGACGCATACGGCGGGGGCGCGATCAGCTACCCCCGAGGAGCTGGCGCGATCGGCGACCTACTCTGGGCCCGTCCGGCTGCGACAGTGCTCGCGATCGACGCGCCGTCGACGGCTCGGGTCACCGCGGCCGTCCAAGGCGAGGCGTCGGCCATCGTCAACCTGCGCGTGCCAGCGACGATGGATCCTGCTGTGGCACAACGACTTCTGATGGACCACTTGCGTGCGCACACGCCGTACGGTCTGGTGGAGGTCATACCGCTCACGCTGGGACGGGGCTTCGAAGCGCGGACGGATGGGACGGCATACGGGATGATGCGCGGGGCCATGCGCGCGGCCTTTGGCGTGGACGCGGTGACCACCGGCCAGGGAGGGTCGATCCCGCTCACGGTGGCCCTGCAGGAGTTGCACCCGGACGCGGAGATCTTGCTGCTCGGAGTCGAGGAGCCGGCCAGCCGCATCCACGCGAGTGACGAAAGCGTCGACCCCGGCGAGCTCGAGCGCACCGCCCTGACCCTCGCCCTCTTCCTCCAGGCCCTCGGCGCCGCCCCCGCTAGCCCCTAGCTGCACCCCGCCCCCCATCGCGCACGTCGAGTGGCCGGTTCAGCCCCGTCGAGTGGCCTATTCAGCCTGGTCGAAAGGCCGGTTCAGCCGACCGGCGAAACCTGGATCCGGTCGACCGATGTCAGAGACCCGGCGCCCAGGCCGGCGAGGCCGACATAGCCCACGGGGACCTCGGGGTCGGTGGTGACGTGGAAGCTCCCGCCGTTGACTTGGAGCGACTGGTAGCTGTCGACCGAGACAACCTTGATCTCGTTCCATCCCCGCGGGTCGACCGCGTCGTCGGGCTCGGGCGGGAGGAGGAAGGTGCGGGTGAAGTTCGGGTTGATCCGGGCGATGAAGACCTGTCCGGCCGCCGTGTAGCCGAAGCGGTACGACGGGCCCCACTCGCCGGCGGCGTTGCGGTGGCCGGCCGCGCCGTTCGTGATCAGCGACATCGACCCTGGGCCCGTATGCCGCACCCGCGCCACCAGCCATAGGCCTGCGTAGGTGGATCGCGTGCGGACGGTATGCAGGCTCCGATCGGTGCCCGACGAACGCGTCTGGAGCGTGCCGTGCTGGCGGATCCAGCTGCCGCCCACGTCGATCCAGTTGCGCCGATGCGTTGTGAAGTCGTCGGTGAAGCCGGCTCCGGGCGTGGCGTGCGCGGGTGCGATGGTCAGGCCCGTCGTTGCTGCCGTAACGGTCGCGGCGGTGAGTAGCTGGCGTCTGTTCATGGTTCTGCCCTCCTGGGGTAGAAGAGGCGCGCCGCTCGACTCTGATACATCGCGGGACCGCTGGCCACCTGCGCCGGCCCGCGCCGATCCCGGAGGGTGCCTGCTCGCGCCGATCTGGCCCTCAGCTCGGCAGGTCGCCGCCGGTGTTCGCCGCGATGTTGAACAGCCACTCGATGCCGTACTTGTCCATCACATCGCCATAGGTGTCGCCCCAGGCCTGCTGCGCCAGCGGCTGCCCGACCTTGCCGCCCTCGGCGAGCTCGTCGAACCAGCCAGACATGACCTCGATCTCGTCACCCATGAACGCGATGTAGTTGCGCGTGCCGCCCCACGTCTGCTCCGCCCCCGGCATCGCGTCGCTGGCCATAATCGTGAAGTTCGGGTGCACGAGCGCGGCGTGCATGGTCCCGTCGGCCGGCATCTCGGTCATCCCGAAATCGCTGAACTTCAGCACCCGCAGCTCGCCGCCGAAGATGCCCTGATAGAACTCCATCGCCTCGCGCGCATTGCCGGCGAAGTTGAGGTAGGGGTTGACGGAGATGGCCATCCTGCGTCCTTTCGTTGTCGCAATCCGCTTACCGTATGCCGTGTCCCCACCCCGCGTCCTTCTCACCTCCGACCCGGCCCTCGGACCCATAATTCAACCGAATGGTTGACGACTACGCCGTGTCATGATGGACTGTTATCAACCACTTTGTTGAGGAGGAGAAGCAGCGTGCCGGACCAGCTCAGCGAGATCTTCGGGGCCCTCGCCGACCCCACGCGGCGCGACCTGGTCGCGCGGCTCGCGGTCGGTGACGCCACCGTCGGTGAGCTCGCCGCGCCATACGAGATGAGTGTGCAGGCGGTCTCGAAGCATTTGCAGATCCTGCAGCGAGCGGGCCTGATCACCAAACACCCTGTGGCACAACGCCGCTCAGTGCATCTGGAGGCGGAGGCGTTCGACCTGATGACCAAGTGGATCGAGAGGTACCAGCGCCAGGCCGAGGTGCGCTACTCGCGTCTCGAAGCCCTGCTGGCCCGGATGGACGAGGACGGCAATGTCGTTCGCGGCGAACTCAAGGAGACATCATGACCACTGCGCACATCACCCACGCCCAGATCGCGGCCGACCCGAGCGTCCCCGTCATCCACATCACCCGAGACTTCGCGGCGACGCCCGCCCAGTTGGTGCGCGCGCATACGGATCCCGAGCTGGTCCCCCTCTGGATGGGTCCCGACAGCCGCACCGTGCAGGTGGACTACTGGGACGCGCGCTCCGGCGGCAGCTGGCGGTATGTCGATCGCACCGACGGCGTCGAGCTCGGCTTCCACGGGTGCTTCCATGAGATCAGCGACGACCGGATCGTGCAGACGTTCACCTTCGAGGGCATGCCCGAGGCCGTCGCGCTGGAGACGATGACCTTCGAGGACCTCGGCGGCGGCATGACACGACTGCACGCCACCTCGCTCGTCGACTCCTTCGAGGGCCGCGACGCCTGGCTGGCCAGCGGCATGGGCACCGGCGTCAACGAGGGGTATGCCGCCCTTGACCGGCTCCTCGCCGACGGCCAGGTGTAGGCGGCCCGTCAACCTGGTGACCTACCGCCGGGAACTTGGCCAAGCCACGTTTGGCCCCTGCGAGGTCAGACCTTGGCCTTGCGCCAACCGGCGGCGACGGCGGCGGACTCGCTGCAGAACCAACGCTCTCCCTTGGACAAGGTGATCACGGTCTCGTCGTAAAAGCGCTGTCCCGGAACGTGATAGATCTTCTCGCCGGAGCTGGAGATATTCCCCTTGATGTCGCAGGTGTTGCTTGTCGGAGGCGGGGCAACGGGTGGCTTCGGTGCCGTCGGCTTCGGTGCCGTCGGCTTCGGGGGGTTGACGAAGGGCGCTGGGGAGGTGGGCTTCGGCACCGCGCAGCCCGCGCTCCATACGCCCAGCTTGTTCGCCTTGGCGTATGCCTGCGCCTTGAGGAAGGTGGCGCGCCCGGCGTAGTCGCCGCGCGGCACGTACTCCTTGCCGAAGCCGCCCTTGATCAGCGCGTAGGCGGCATAACTGCCGTTCGCCAAGATGACATGGCGTAACAGGCGCCCATACTGATCGTGCTCCGGTTGGCGCGAATCGAGGCGCAGGGCGACCGACTTGCTCTGCACAAGCGACTGCATCTTGCTCGCGGCCTTCTGCGCGTAGCAGTCCTTGGTTGCCAATTCAGGTGTGTCGATGCCGAGCACGCGCACGCGGAAGGTCGTGCCGTTGATTCGGACCTTGATGGTGTCGCCGTCGACGACCGAGGTCACCGGATAGAGGGTCGGCCGGGACGGCGTCGTCTCGGCCGCCGAAGCCACCGGGCCGCCCGAACCGCCAATGTTGTCGGTCTCCGTGCTCGCGAGGCCGGCGGCGTTTTGGGTCGTTCCCGCGGCTGGTGTGGTGCTCGAACTCGTGGTCGCGGCAGTCGGCGCGTCCTCTCCGAGGCTGCCGATCACGGCCACTGCACAGAGTCCGGCCACGGATCCGGCGACCACCTTGTTCCGTAGGCTCATCCTGGCGAGCAACTTCCGCCTGCGGCCGTAGGCCGCCCGCGACGTCACCCATTGACCGGTCGGCGCTGGGCTTCCCGTGCCGGTCGCCGCCCAGCTTGTCGGCCACGGCGACGCTCCCCGCGCTTGGGCCGCCCCGCGGAGCACCGGTCCCGATGACCCGTGCGTCCCAGTGCCGTCCTGGAGTTCCGCCTGGGGCCGGTAGCCCGGCGCGGGCGCGGTGTGCGCAGTCCACTGAGCGCCGTCCCAGTAGCGCAGCCACTCGGGGTGATGCGGGTCGGGATACCAGCCTGCCGGTGGTGTCGTCATACCTGCTCCTACGCGCCAACGGTCCCGCTTCGGGCCCGAACGAGTGACGAAAGGCCATTAGTACCAGAGAGTTGGAAGAGGGAAGGCGCTCCCGATTGGAGAAGAATCGGGGCATGGACTACGAGCATGCGTTGGAGTTCGGCGCCTTCCTCACCCCGGACGCGGCGCACCTGGACCGGCTATTGGAGAACGCGCAACTCGCCGACGTTGCCGGGCTCGACCTCGTCTGCCTGCAGGACCATCCGTATGCCGCGCAGCAGGGCGATATGTGGACCCTCCTGTCCGTCATCGCCGCGCGCACGACTGCGGTGCGGCTCGCACCGAATGTCGCCTCGCTCCCGCTCCGTCCGCCGGTAGTGCTCGCCAAGGCGGCGGCGACGCTCGACCTGGTCACCGGTGGACGGGTCGAACTGGGCCTCGGCGCGGGCGCCTTCTGGGACGGCATCGTGGCCGCCGGCGGGCCGAGGCGCACACCTCGGGAGGCCGTCGACGCGCTCATTGAGGCGATCCGGATCATCCGCGCTTTCTGGGCTGGCGGGTCGGTGCGCATTGCGGGCGAGCACTACTCGGCCGTGGGTCTGAAGCCGGGTCCCGTTCCGGCACATGACATTCCACTCTGGTTGGGCGCCTACAAACCGCGCATGCTCCGCGTCACCGCGCAACTGGCCGACGTGTGGATCCCGAGCATGGGGTATGCCGATCCACCTGCCCTGCCGGACATGAACGCCGCGATCGACGAGGCTGCCGTCGCGGCCGGGCGCTCGCCCGAGGCCGTGCGGCGGGCCTACAACATCTTTGGTTCCTTCGGTCGGGGCTCCGAGTTCCTCAAAGGCACCCCCGCCAACTGGGCCGCGCAGCTCGCCGAACTCGCTCTCGCCCAAGGCATCTCCACATTCATCCTCGGCAGCGACGACCCACGGGCGCTCGCGACCTTCGCCCAGGAGGTCGCGCCGGCGGTGCGCGATCAGGTCGACACCGAACGTGAGCGGCGCGCGACCCAGGGCCTCGCCACGCAGGACGAACGGCCCGTCGGCGACGACGAGTCGGGCCGCAATTTCGTTGGCGGGCCTGGTTATAGCGCGGCCCGCCAACGAAAAGGCGGCCCCACTCGCGAGCAGTCCGGCCTGGCTGGCGCCGAGGCCGGCCAGGCCGATGAGGAGAGCGGCATGGCGGGGGGGAGGACACAGCAAACGGGCTTGAGCGTGCGGGCGACGCCCGACGACGGCACCCGGCTCGCGCGGGAGGAGGCGTGGGACGAAGGCGACCGGCCGTCATACGTGCTCAATGAGCGCGACTTCACCGCGGAGCAGGAGGCGACCGCGCAGCACCTGGTCGACGTGCACGACCACCTGCGGCAGGAGCTGCAGCAGGTCCGCGGGATCATCGCCCAGGTGCGCGACGGGTCGCTCGGCGTGGGCGCGGCGCGGTCGGCGATCAACACGATGACGATGCGGCAGAACAACTGGACGCTGGGGGCGTACTGCGCGGCCTACTGCCGGGTCGTCACCGGCCACCACACGCTCGAGGACCGCGCGGTCTTCCCGCACCTGCTCAGCGCCGACCCCGCCCTCGCACCCGTCATCGACCGGCTCGAACACGAGCACGACGTCATCGCCGACCTGCTCGACCGGCTCGACGAGGCGCTCGTCGCCGTGGTCAGCACCGACGCCGCCGCACCCGCGCTCGACACCCTCGCCGCCGAGGTCGACCTGCTCACGGACGCGCTGCTCTCGCACCTGGCGTATGAGGAGCGCGAACTCCTCGCGCCCCTCGCGGCATACGGCTTCCAGTAGCGCCGGCGGGAGGACGGGAAAAGGACCCCAGCCCGGCCGGTATGACGTGCCGCGGCATGGCATTCGATGTCCTGCCAAGCGTGGCTCCCTTCAGAACACCGGCTCGGTCCTCGGCGGGTCACCTACACACGCATTTGTGTAGGGCTCGACACATGGCCACCAATCTCGCGATCGACCCCGACCTGCTCGACCGGGCGCTGCTCATCGGCGGCGAGGGCACCAAGAAGGCGACGGTCACTACTGCGCTGATGGAGTACATCGCGCGCCGAGAGCAGGCGGGGGTCCTCGACCTGTTCGGGACGGTGGATTGGGACGCGAACTATGACGACAAGGCGGAACGGAGCCGCGGGTGACCCTGCTCGTGGACACCAGCGTGTGGTCGCTGGCCCTGCGGCGCGGCCGGCCCGCGGACCTACCGGAACTGACTCGCCTTTCTCCGGCATTGTCCGGGCGGGACTTGGTTGCGATGACCGGCGTCGTGCTCCAAGAGATCCTGCAAGGAGTCGTGGCACCGGCCTCCAGGGCGGCGATTGTCGAGCGCTTCGCCCCGCTCGCCTACCTCATGCCGATCGCGATGACCACATTGCCGCCGCTGAGATGAGGAACGAGTGCCGGCGGCATGGCGTGCAGCTCGGGGCCATCGATGCCCTCATCGCCGCCCTGGCGATCCGCCACCACGCCACCCTGCTGACCACTGATCAGGACTTCGTCCACGCTGCCGCGTGGATCCCGGTGCGCGTGGGGTAGCCGGTTGACTTGGGCCGTGCGCTCAGCTGCCGGCCGGCAAGCTCAGGTATGCCTGGGGAACCGCCTCGGTCAGCCACACCCCGTTGTCGCTGATGAAGAACTCGTGGCCGTCCGTGCCCATGGAGGCGGCATCGACCCGTATGACGAGTGGCCGACCCCGGCGGGCACCGACGACATGCGCGGTCGCCTCGTCGGCCGACAGGTGAACGTGGTTGCGGCGCATGGGGATAAGGCCGTGCTCGCGGATGCCAGGCAGCGCGGCGGCGACCGTCCCGTGCCACAAGACCGCCGGTGGAGGCGTCGCTCTCAGGCCGAGGTCGACGTCGATGGTGTGGCCCTGGCTGGCGCGGATGCGGGTGCCGGTGGGGTCGACGGCATACCGGCGCTTGTTGTTGCGCTCGACGACCTCGTCGAGGTCGGCCCGGCTGACCCGCGTGCCCGAGGCGTTGAGCGCGGCCAGCAGGTCGTCGATCGCGACCCAGCCG
>NZ_DAOQZV010000093.1:0-2928 GCF_035343835.1 Nostocoides sp.
GGCCGGTTCAGCCCCGTCGAGGGGCCGGTTCAGCCCCGTCAAGCGGCCCCGATCGGCGTTGGCCCGGCCCGCCCGGCCTACACGTCGGGACAGACCTGATGCTGGGGGACGCACCTTCGTCGGTTCGGTGGGATCCGGCGCCAGGCGGCACGCCAGCCGCCTGGCGTCCGGCGGTTGATATCCTCACCCGTGCCCTTCGGGGCGCCGGCCGACGTGGCGCAATTGGCAGCGCACCTGTCTTGTAAACAGGTGGTTGGGGGTTCGAGTCCCCCCGTCGGCTCTCTCTGACGCCCCCCAGAAATCCCTTCGTGGCCCAGGCCTCGTCGCGCCTCGCCTCCTGGGAGGCGGCCTCGGACCGCAGGTCAGTCCGGGTCCGGACCGGATGCGCGCGCCTCGTCAACATTCTTGATCGCGTCCTGCAGTCGGGCGATCCAGTCGGCTTCGTGCTGACCGACGAGCCGCACGCACCAGGCCAGCGCGTCCGCGCGCGATCGAGCCACGCCGCCGGCGACCAGGGTGTCGAGGACCAACCGCTCGGGCTGACGTAGCCGCGTCATTACTGGCGTCGCGAGGTGGGTGAAGAGCACACCCATCTCCCCGCTCCGGGCGCCCCAGGCCACCTTGCGATTGAACGCGTCCTCAAGTCCGCGCGCGATGCGCATGCGCTGCTCGCGGGTGGCTTCGCGGAACCGGTCGATGCGGTCGGTATCGTCCCCGGCCGCGTCCTGGCCGGGGGTGGCCGGGACCCGGCCGATGATGGTGATCTCCTCGCGGTCGATGCGCACGTCGGGAGCGCCGTCGAAAAGATCCACCGGTATGACTTTCAGAACCTCAGTCATAATCTCCATGGTTGATTACAACATTACATCTCTATCCCTGCAAGCATTATGCCCCCGGTAGAGGCACGACCCTCCCACGCAGGTGGTCGCGTGGAAGGCCGAGCCGAGCGATAGCGTGGCGGGCACGGCATACGGGCAGCGAAGGAGCCAGCCATGGACGGGCCAGGTCGGATCATCGAGCAGCGGGGGCTGTGGTTCGAGGAGTTCGAGGTGGGCGCGACCTATCGGCACCGGCCGGGCCGGACGGTCACCGAGGCCGACAATGTGCTCTTCACGACGCTGACGATGAATACCCAGCCGTTACACCTCGACGCGGCGATCTCCGATGCGCTCCCGCCCTTCCATGCGCGGCTGGTGAACTCGATGTTCACCCTCTCCACGCTGGTCGGACTCTCGGTCGCGCAGCTGACGCAGGGCACGCTCGTGGCCAATCTGGGCTTCTCGGCGATCGCCTTCCCCGCCCCCGTCTTCATCGGCGACACCTTGTATGCCGAGACCCTTGTCACCGACAAGCGCCCGTCGCGCAGCCGTCCGGGCGAAGGCATCGTGAGCCTGGAGCACACCGCGCGCAATGAGTCGGGGACGGTGGTCGCGACGGCTGCCCGGCAGACGCTCGTTCGGCTCCAGCTGGCGGAGCAGCACGGATGACCGCCTGGCAGCCCGGCCCGGCGTGGCTCTTCTGCCCCGCGGACCGGCCCGACCGTTACGCAAAGGCAGCGGAACGCGCCGACGTCGTGATCATCGACCTCGAGGACGCCGTCCCTCCGGATCGCAAGGCACAGGCTCGGGCCGACCTGACGGCATACGGCGATTTCGATCCGGAACGCACCCTCGTGCGCGTCAATCCGGCGGGCACCGCCGACCACGAGCGTGACCTGGAAGCGTTGGCGCGCAACCAGATTCGCCGGGTGATGCTGGCCAAGACCGAGCTGCCGGAGGACGTCACCGGCCTGAGCGGGTATGACGTGGTCGCGCTCTTCGAGACCCCGCGCGGCATCGTCCGCGCCGCCGAGATCATGCGCGTCCCGCACGTCGTGGGCGCGATGTGGGGCGCCGAGGACCTCGTCGCCGCCATGGGCGGCACCTCCAGCCGGGACGCCGTCAGCGCCTATCGGCCGTATGCCGTGCACGCCCAGAGCGTTGCCCTTCTCGCCGCGAAGGCCGAGGGCAAACTCGCCATCGACGCCGTGCATCTCGACATCCCGGATCTCGACGGGCTCCGGGCGGAGACGGCGAATGCCGCGGCGTCCGGCTTCGACGCCAAGGCGCTAATCCATCCGGGGCACGTGGGGGTGGTCCGCGAGGTCTATGCGCCCACCCCTGAACGCGTGGCTTGGGCCGAGCGGGTGCTCGCAGGCGTGGCCGTGCACGGCGCCGGGGTATTTAGCCTCGACGGTCAAATGGTGGACGGCCCGGTCGTTGCCCAGGCCCGACGGGTGCTGGGCTGGGTTGCCAACTGAGTCTGGTACGGCCTCAGCGGCCAGGAACGACGTGGGCAGCTGGTCCGCCGCCGCGAAACGCAATCCCCAGTCGTCCTGAACCGGCCACTCGACGTGGCTGAACCGGCCACTCGACGGGCTGTAACCGGCCACTCGACGGGCTCTAACCGGCTAGTCACGCGCAGACTGCAGGACTCAGACGGGTGCAGGACGCGGAATAGGTCAGCCGCGGTCGACGCGAGTTTCGTCGATGGTGGTGCCGGTGTTGGGGTCGGTCGACGTGACCCGGGTGGCGTTGTAGCCGTCGGCGCGGCGCGACCCGGCTTGCGCTAGGAAAGACAGCACGATGGCGAGTGCGCCCGCGCCCATGCAGATATAGCCGATCATCGTCAGGTCCACAGCGCTGATGCTGTCGCGGACGGCGAAGGACAGGATCGCCCCGACGACGAGCAGGAAAATACCGAGTCCGATGTACATGAAGGTGCTCCTTACACGTGTGAGGGCGGGGATCACCCGCCCGGTCGTTACCGAGCGTAGGTCGGTGCGTCGCCGGATGGTGGGTTAGGGTCCGCCCAAACCTGCCTCGGCGCAGTGCGCCCGAGCTCGACGCTCTCGCGCACAGCCGACTGGAAACGGCCCTGGACCGGCCT
>NZ_DAOQZV010000093.1:3028-8819 GCF_035343835.1 Nostocoides sp.
GACCCTGAACCGGCCTTTCGACGACCCTGAACCGGCCTTTCGACGGGGGTCAGGGGAGGCGGCGGTCGGCGAGGACCGGGAACTCCTGCCGGTAGGCCGCCATGTCGGCGAGATCGACGTCGACCGACAGCACCTCCTGGCCCGCCCCGGCTTCGGCGAGCACCTCACCGCGCGCCGAGACCACCTGCGAGCGACCGCCCATCTCATAGCCCGCGTGCGTGCCCGCCGTATTGCAGGCGATCAGCACGCACTGGTTCTCGATCGCCCGCGCACGACCAAGCAACGACCAGTGCCCGATGCGCGCGGCCGGCCACGCCGCTGGCACCAGGAAGACCTCAGCCCCGGCCGACACCTGGCGCCGGTAGAGCTCGGGGAAGCGCAGGTCGTAGCACGTCGACAACATCGCCGTCGCGCCCTGGGAATGCAGCCCGACGCGCGCCAGCGGCTCGGTCCCGGCTTCCATCAGTTTCGGCTCCCCCGAGCCGAAACCGAAGCGGTGCACCTTGCGATAGATGGCCACCGGATCGCCCGCCGGGGACAGCACGACGGAGGTGTTCGAAAGTGAATGCCCTTCGGGCCCAGGAGCTTTCAGCCGCTCCACCAACGACCCCATGTGCAAGAGCACGCCGGCATCGCGCGCCGCGCGAGCCATCGCCGCCACGATCGACGGATTGCCGTCCTCCCCCACGGACTCCAGATCCAGCGCCTCGGCGAGCCCGTCCCAGCGGCGGTAGTCGAAGCCGGTCATCGGCCACAGCTCGGGCAGGATCACCAAATCGTGCCCCCGCTGCGCGCGCACCAGGTCGCCCGCGCGTGCGACGCGTTCGGCCATCGGCTCGTGATCGTCATACGCCAGTTGGATGACGGCGACCTTCATCGGCCGGCCCCCTTTCGGTCGCGCTCGGCGAGCGAGGCGAGATAGGCGTTGTATGCCGTGAGTTCGGCGTCGTGGTCACGGTCCGCCTGCCGATCGAGCCGGACGGTCTCGCGGCGATCCTGCCGCAGCCATTGAATCGTGACCATGATCGCCAGCGCCAGGGTGGGCGCCTCGCCGATCCCCCAGGCGATCGCTCCACCGCGCTGCTGATCCGGGATCGGGTCGGGCAGCCAGCCCAGGCCCAAGTTGGAGTAGAAGTCCGGCGCGAGCAGGGTGGTGCTTCCGGTGATGATCACGCCGAGGAAGGCGTGGAAGCTGATCGTCGCGAAGAGCACCACCAGCAGGATCAGCGGCGACCACCTCTTGGGGCCGGGATCGGTGCCGACCAGCACCCAGGCGAACAGATAGCCCGAGAGCAGGAAATGCACGGTCATCAGCACGTGCCCGGTGTGCGTGGCGAGCGCGTAGGTGAAGAGCGGCGTGAAATAGAAGGTCGCCAGGCTGAAGAAGAAGATCACCGCGGCGACCACGGGGTTGGCGACGACCTGCAGATAGCGCGAATGCACCAGCGCGAGGACGAACTCCCGCGGACCCATCGTCTTGTCGGGCCGGGCCGGCAGAGCCCGCAGCGCCAGCGTGATGGGCGCCGCCGGCACGAGGAACAGCGGCACCAGCATCGCGATGGTCATGTGCATGATCATGTGCCAGGAGAACATGATCCGGCCGTAGACCCCGGGCGCTCCGCACATCGCATACACGAAGATCAGCCACCCGATCACCCAGATCAGCGTCTGCCAGGCCGGCCAGCGCACGCCCCGCGCCCGCAGCCGCAGCGCCCAGCGGACATAGATCCCGATGGCGAGGGCCGCGATCGCGACCCATAACCAGTCCGTATGCCAGACGCTCACCCACGCGTCCGCGGGCGGTGGCCCGGGGTCGGGGTAACCGGTCAGGCGATAGACCGAGGTCGGGTCCGGCGAGAGTTTGCCGAGGGCCGGGGGCGGGCTGGCCGCGAGCGCGACGGCCGTGCCGAGGGCGACCCCCATCAGCACCAACTCACCGAGCACCAGCCGCACAAAAGCGGTTCGGTCATCGGCATCCGTGTCCAGCCGGGCGATCAGCCGGCGCCGGTGCCACCAGCCGGCGACGCCGAGCAGCACCAGCGCGCTCGCCTTGACGATGAGCATCGCGCCATATGCCGTGGCCAGGTCCCCGATCGCAGAGAGGTTGAACCACGCGGCGAGCAGGCCGCTGAGGGCGATCGCGGCATACGACCAGCCGGCGAGGGTGGAGAAGCGAGCGGTGGTGACCGCGAGATGGGGCGCCAGCGACCGGCTCATGATCGCCAGGGCGAGCAGGCCACCGACCCAGCTGGTCACGGCGATCAGGTGCACGGCGAGCGCATTGATCGAGCTCATGTGGTCGCGGCTGACGGCCGAGTGCCCCGCCAGAGCTTGTGGCATGAGCGCCAGCCAGCCGAGCACGGTCACCCACGCCAGCCCCTGGGTCCCACGCGCGCTCCCGGTCAACACGATGATCGCTCCGACAACGATCAGCGACAGGATCGACATCCGGGTCGGGGCCAGTTCGAAGGCGAGCCCGAAGAATTGCGACCAGTAACGCGGCTGGGCTGGCGTCAGGCCGGAGATCTCGGCGAAGTCGCCGAGGAGGGCGATGACCAGGCCGGCCAGCCACAGGCCGGCACTCATCCCGGCCAGCCGGGTGGCCGTGGCCCGCCGGTGCGTGCGGGTGGTTTCCGGTGCGAGGAAGGCGCCGAGGATGGCGAGGCCGATCGTCGCGCAGGCGCCTAGATCGCGTAGGACGCGCCCGATCGGCACGCTCCACCGGGCGATCGGTCCCGGGTCGCCGATCGCATAGGCCGCGACCGCCCCGCCCAGCGCCGCGAAGATCGCCACGGCGAGCAGCGCGGGCAGGCCGAGCACCAATCCCGGGCGCCGGTCGACGGCGCCGCGTTCCGATGTCACGAGACCAGACTAAGTACGCTGTACCGATGCCCATCCACCCGCCCGCCCCAGCCGACCTGCCGGGGCTTTTTGCCGCGTGGCGAGCGAGCATCGCGGCCCTGGTAGATCTGGGCCGGGCGTGCTCGGACGCCGACTTCGCCCGCCCGACTGCCTGCCCCGGGTGGAGCGTCCAGGATCAACTCGCCCACGTGGCGAGCGTCGAGTCCCTGCTCATGGGGGCCGAACCACTGTCGGCCGACGTGCCCGACTACCCGCACATCCGGCACGAGATGGGCGCCTTCATGGAAGAGGGCGTCGAGGCCCGGCGCGGGTGGGCGGGTGCCGCGGTCGTGGACGAGTTGGATGCCGTTCTCGCCCAGGGCGAGAGCACGTATGCCGCCCCCGGCCGCACGCTCGACGCCCCCGTTGCCTCCCCGCTGGGTGAGATGACGGTCGGCGACCTGCTCACGCTGCGGATCATGGACGCCTGGGTGCACGAGCAGGATGTTCGCGCCGCCCTAGAGCGGCCCGGGGGGTGGGATACCGGCGCCGCCGCGGTCTTCGTCGAGGGCGCTTTCGCCCGCCTGCCACGACTGCTTGGCCCCGTGCTGCGGCCCGGCGAGGCCGTGCTGTTCGCGGTCACCGGCCCGGTGGCGGGCGCCACCGGCGTTGGTTTGCTGGCCCTGTCGGACGAGCCGGGCGAGGTCGCCCTGGCCCAGTTGGACGACCCGGGCCAGTGGGCGGGCGAGGTCGCCCTGGTGCCGCTGAGCACCGAGACCTTCACCCGGCGCGCGGCCGGCCGCATCCCGGCAACTGCCGCCCGTGGCTCTGGTAGCGGCGCTGGTCCCGGGACTGACGGCGGCGTTGGTGACGGCACCCGCAGCAACGCTGGCGATGACCGCACTGTCAGCGCGGGCCATGGCGAGACGCCTGACGGCGCGAGCGACAGCCTGGCTCAGCGGGCCCTGGAGGCGCTGGCCTTCGTCCCGTGACCCGCGCCCGCGGGCGGTGAGTTGCGCTCGGGGGTGGGGACACGGCATACGGCCGGTGAGAGGTCATGAGCAGGGATTTTGCGAATCTGTCGCCCGCCTATCCCGGGCGCGCGCCCTGGGGGACGGCGTCCTCGCTGCGGGCCTGGCAGGCCGCGGCGCTGGAGCAGTACCTCACCGACGGGCCGCGGGACTTCCTCGCCGTCGCGACCCCGGGAGCCGGCAAGACGACCTTCGCGCTGCGCGTCGCGCGGGAACTGCTCGACGCGCGGATCATCACCAAAATCACCGTCGTCACCCCGACCGAGCACTTGAAGGTCCAGTGGGCCGACGCCGCGCACCGGGCGGGCATCGCGCTCGACCCCGGCCTGGGCGGATCGCGTCGCGGCCGCTCGCGCGAGTTCGCCGGGACCGCCGTGACGTATGCCGGCGTAGCCGCGCGCCATTTTCACTACCGGGCGGTGACCGAGAACTCCAACATGCTGGTGATCCTCGACGAGATCCACCACGCCGGCGACGCGCGGACGTGGGGAGAGGCGGTCGCTGAGTGCTTCGCGCCCGCGCGGCGGCGGCTGGCCCTGACCGGGACGCCGTTTCGGTCCGACGACAACCCCATTCCTTTTGTGCGGTATGAGGAGTTGGCGGACGGGTCGCGGCGATCGGCGGCGGACTACACCTACGGGTATGCCGAGGCGTTGCGCGATCACGTCGTGCGGCCGGTGCTGTTCATGGCCTATGGCGGGCCGATGCGGTGGCGGACGAAGGCGGGCGATGAGCTGGAGGCGCAGCTCGCCGAGCCGATGACCAAGGACCTCACCGCGCACGCCTGGCGAACGGCGCTTGACCCCAAGGGCGAATGGATCCAGGCGGTGCTGCGGGCGGCCGATGTGCGGCTGACCGAGACCCGGCGGCACGTGCCGGATGCGGGCGGTCTGGTGATCGCGACCGATCAGGCGCAGGCACGGGCATACGCCCGGGTGCTCGCGGAGGTCAGCGGCGAGAAGCCGACGGTGGTGCTCTCGGACGACACCGGGTCCTCGCGCAAGATCGAGGAGTTCGCCGAGTCCGAGTCGCGGTGGCTGGTGGCCGTGCGGATGGTGTCGGAGGGCGTCGACGTGCCGAGGCTCGCGGTCGGCGTCTATGCGACGGCGACGTCGACGCCCTTGTTCTTCGCGCAGGCAATCGGGCGCTTCGTGCGGGCCCGGCGACGAGGCGAGGTGGCGACCGTATTCGTGCCGACCGTGGCGCCCTTGCTGGCGAATGCCGCTGCGCTGGAACGCGAACGCGATCACGTGATCGGTGCGCGCGCGGGCGAGAAGATCTCGGAGGAGGAGCTGCTTGCGCGGGCCAACCGGGAGGACTCGGCGGCGGACGACCTGCTCGGCGAATGGGAGGCGCTGGACTCGCAGGCGCACTTCGACCATGTGCTGTTCGATGCGCACCAGTTCGGGCTGCAGGCGGCCGCTGGGACTCAGGACGAGTTGGACTATCTCGGGTTGCCCGGGCTGCTAGAGCCGGATCAGGTGCGCGAGGTGCTCCACGACCGGCAGCGCCGGCACGCCGCGCGCCAGTCGCGCCGGGAGCGGCGCGAGAAGGTGACGCCCGAGGTGTCGCTGCACCGGGCCCTGGAGGCCCAGCGCAAGTTGCTGAACTCGCTGGTCAGCCAGCTCGCGCACACGCGCGGGGTGCCCCACTCGCACGTGCACGCCGAGTTGCGCCGCAAGACCGGTGGCCCCCCGCTCTCGCGGGCAACGACCGAGCAGGTCGAGGCCCGGATCGTCCTGATCCGGCGTTGGCACGCCGATTCGCGCGCCTGACCCCCGGACCTAACCTCTGCTAGCAGGGTTTAGGGCACGTCCAGCAGGGTAGACCCTGCTCGACGTCACCCAACCTGTGCTGAGTCGCCGTATGCCGCGGGGCTTGGGCGCGCTCCACGTCAACACCGACAACCATCAACGGAG
>NZ_DAOQZV010000093.1:8919-11499 GCF_035343835.1 Nostocoides sp.
ATCATGTTGCGCTGGCGACGAGATGTCCCGCTCGCGGGTCAGCCTTCGGCCGCCGGTCACCTGCGGGCTGACAGATGGGGCCGCTAACCAGTTGCATCCGCAAGCAACTATCTGGCACTATTTGCATGTGCAAGCAACTACGTCCCCGGAGGCCCCCACGGCGGCCGATGCCCTCGGCATGCAACTGATCCGGGTCGCCAAGCAGATGCGCGCGGTCCGGGCGACAGCCCCACAGGTTCACCCCGCGGTCGACGCGGGCTCCTACCCGCTGCTGTTCAACCTCGCCGGCGATCCCCTGCGGATCTCCGCGCTGGCCGAGCGGGTCCACACCGAGATGTCCACCGTGAGCCGGGCGGTCGCCGGGCTCGAACGCGCCGGCCTGCTCGATCGCATCCCCGATCCGGCCGACGGCCGCGCGCACCTGGTGACGCTCACCCCCGGGGGGCACGCCGTGCTCGCCAACCTGCGCGAGCAGCGGCAGGCCTGGTTCACCGAACTCCTCCACGACTGGTCCGACGCCGATGTCGACCACCTTCTCACCCTGCTTCGACGCCTGGGTGACTCCATCGAGACGTATGCCGGCAACGCAAGTCACCCGAACGGCATACGTCCCGAGCGCGCAGCGCACGCCTGACCGACCCGCGCCGAATAGGCGCGATCGCTAGCTCCTGCAACAGGATTCACCGCAGCATTAGCTGCTCGGGCAGCGCCGCCCCCGACCATCCACCCCCCTCCTCCCCGACTCCTCGAGGCCACCTCCTATGAGCCCTGATCATCCCGATACCGCGCTGACACACCGGCAGATCGTCACGATCCTGACCGGCCTGATGCTCGGCATGTTCCTCGCCGCCCTCGATCAGACGATCGTCGCCACGGCCATCCGCACCATCTCCGACGACCTGCACGGCCTGGACCGCCAGGCGTGGGTCACGACGGCCTACCTGATCACCTCGACGATCGTCACGCCGCTTTACGGCAAGTTGTCCGACATCTATGGACGCAAGCCGTTCTTTCTCACCGCCATCTCGGTCTTCATCATCGGCTCGGTGATGTGCACCTTCGCCAACTCGATGACTCAGCTCGCGGCCTTCCGCGCGGTCCAAGGCATCGGCGCCGGCGGCCTGTTTAGCCTTGCCCTGGCGATCATCGGCGACATCGTGCCGCCGATGGAGCGCGCGAAATACCAGGGCTACTTCCTCGCCGTCTTCGGCACCTCCAGCGTGCTCGGCCCGGTCATCGGCGGCTTCTTCGCCGGTATGACGAGCTTCCTCGGCATCGCCGGCTGGCGCTGGGTCTTCCTCGTGAACGTCCCGATCGGCATCGTCGCGCTCCTCGTGGTCGTGCGGACGCTGCACCTGCGGCATACGCGCCTCGACCACCGCATCGACTGGTGGGGAGCCGCGGCGCTCTCGGTCGGCCTGGTGCCGCTGCTGCTCGTCGCCGAGCAGGGCCGCGAATGGGGCTGGACCTCGACCGACGCCATCCTCTGCTACGTCATCGGCGTCGCCGGCGTGCTGGCCTTCCAGTTCATCGAATGGCGGATGGGCGAGGAGGCGCTGTTGCCGATCCGCCTCTTCGCCAACAAGACCATCGGCATCGGGTCGATCGCCTCGACCGTGCTCGGTATGGCGCTCTTCGGCGGTATCGCGTGCCTCCCGCTCTACCTGCAGATCGTCAAGGGCGCCTCGCCGACCGAGGCCGGCCTGCAGTTGCTCCCGCTGACCCTCGGCATCATGGCCGGCTCGGTGATCTCCGGTCAGACCATCAGCCGCACCGGGCGCTACCGGCCCTTCCTGCGCGCCGGCGGGCCGATGATCGCAATCGCCCTGTTCACGCTGCACTGGACGAAGTTCGACACCCCCCTCTGGCAACTGATGATCGTCATGGTGCTCTTCGGCATGGGAATGGGCTTCATGATGCAGCCGCTCATGCTGGCCATCCAGGCCGCGGCCGACCGCCGCGATATGGGTGTCGCGACCGCGTCGGCGACGTTCACCCGGCAGATCGGTGGCACCCTGGGCACGGCGGTCTTCCTCTCGATCCTCTTCTCGGCCCTGCCCACACGGATCGCCGAGCGGATGACCGAGGCCCGTGGCACCGCCGACTTCCAGGCCGCGCTGGCCGACCCGGCGAATGCCGAGTTCGTGGCGCAGCTGAAGTCCGGGGCCAGCTCGAATGCGGTCATGAAGGACTCCTCGTTCTTGACCAGCCTGGACCCGCGCTTGGCCAAGCCCTTCCTTCAGGGCTTCGCCGACTCGATGGACCGCGTCTTCCTATTCGCCTCGGCCGTCATGGTGCTCGGCGCGATCGTGGCCTGGGCGATCCCGCAGATCGACCTGCGCCGGCCCGCGCCGGACGAAGTCCCGTTCCTGGCCGAGTAGGCCGGCCCTCCGAGCAAGTCCGCGCCCGGTCGGCGCCCCGGGCGGGACTCGGCTGGTCGGCTCACCTAGTGTCGAGAACATGAGTTTTCGCAGGTCGGCCCTGAGCGGCTTCAGCGGTAGCGTGCTGGCGCTCGGTCTCGCCGCCGGCACCGTTCTGGCTGCTGCCCACGCCGGTGCGGCGGCTGTCGCCGTACCGGCG
>NZ_DAOQZV010000094.1:0-11312 GCF_035343835.1 Nostocoides sp.
AGCCAGCGGGCGTCTAACTCGAGCCCCGTCGAGTGGCCGGTTCAGCCCCGTCGAGAGGCCGGTTCAGACCCGTCGAGAGGCCGGTCGAGGTCACCGAACGCTCAGTGATTGCTGTGGGGCGCGAGCGAGGCTCGGGCGGTGGCCAGGCCAGGACCTCCTCGTCGACGTAGCCACGGGCATGTACCCGCAGGCGATGAGGCGCTCGTTGTCGTACCCCAGCAGCCCACGGCTGATCGATGCCCGATCCACCGCAGCCAGGCCGGACGGACATCGAAGGTGCAATTCCAGGTCGTCCGAGTGCCCGAGGCTCTCGGGCTCGAAGCGCCAGCCGCCACGGGAGCGCCCAAACAACCACGGGGCTTAGACCATGGCCGTGCGCCGGAGGCAGCGGACGATAGGACGCATAGTCGCTCATCTTGCTGGGCCCGAGCCGCGAACAGGTCTTGATGCGCACACCTTCCCGGGCGCAGTGGCACCCCTGAGGGCTCTCGACGGGGCTGAACCGGCCTCTCGACGGGGCTGAACCGGCCTCTCGACGTTCCCGTATGCCGTTTGGTCACCTCGGTCTGTGGCCGCCCCCGACGTCCTCCTTTCCAAGCTCCCGACCCCCGGCGTCCGGCAACCCGCAGTGATAGGGGCCCTCAGCCCGGGGAGCCCGACTCGAGAAGCCGCACGAAGCCGGCCTCATCGAGAATCACCAGGCCCAGCTCGCGGGCCTTCGCCTCCTTCGAGCCCGCGCCCGGGCCCACGACCACAAAGTCGGTGTTCTTCGACACGGAGCCGGCGGCCTTGCCACCGCGGGCGAGGATCGCTTCCTTCGCCCCGTCGCGCGTGAACCCATCCAGCGATCCGGTGACGACGACGGTCATCCCGGCCAACGTCTGGGCCACCGATTCATCCCGCTCATCGGCCATCCGCACGCCAGCTGCGGCCCAGGCATCGACGATCGCCCCGTGCCACTCGGATCCGGGCCGGTCGAACCAGTCCCGCACCGAATCCGCGATCACCCCACCGACGCCCTCGACTGCCGAGAGTTGCTCGACGCTCGCCGCGCGGATCGCCTCCATCGACCCGAAGTGCTGAGCCAGCGCGCGCGCCGCAGTCGGACCCACATGGCGGATCGACAGACCGACGAGCACCCGCCACAGCGGCCGGTCTTTCGCGGTCGCGAGGTTGGCGACCAGTCGCTCACCATTGGCCGAGAGCACCCGCCCATCGACCATCGCCTCGGGAGCATCGCTCTTCTTGGCCGCGCGCGTATACAGCGGCACGCGCGCGATCTCCTTCTCCCCCAACGCAAAGAGCCCACCCTCGTCGGTGAGCACGCCGGACTCCAAGAGCGCAACGGCCCCCTCCCAACCGAGCGCTTCGATGTCGAAGGCCCCGCGTCCGGCGAGCCCGAAGAGCCGCTCCCGCAACTGCGAAGGACATGTGCGGGCGTTCGGGCAGCGAATGTCTTTATCGCCCTCCTTCTCGGGCGCGAGCGGCGTCCCGCACGCCGGGCAGGTCGTCGGCATCACGAACGCCCGTTCACTGCCGTCGCGCAACTCAATCACCGGGCCGAGGATCTCGGGGATGACGTCGCCGGCCTTGCGAAGGACGACCGTGTCGCCGATGAGCACGCCCTTGCGCTCGACTTCGTAGGCGTTGTGCAGCGTGGCGTTGGTGACGGTCGAGCCCGCCACCGTCACCGGTTCCATGACGCCATAGGGCGTCACCCGCCCAGTCCGGCCGACATTGACCAGGATGTCGAGCAGTTTGGTGTTGACCTCCTCCGGCGGGTATTTGTAGGCGATCGCCCACCGCGGCGCGCGCGAGGTTGCTCCGAGTTGGCGCTGCACGGCGATCTCGTCGACCTTGACGACCACGCCGTCGATCTCATGCTCGACGCTGTGTCGGCGCACCCCGAAATCGTCGATGAACACCTGCACGTCCTCGATCGTGTCGAGCACCCGGAAATGCGTACTGACAGGCAGCCCCCACCCCTGCATCAGCCCGTATGCCGTGCTCTGCCGCTCGATCTCGAAGCCCACCCGGGCACCGATCCCGTGCACCAGGAGGTGCAGCGGACGAGTCGCCGTCACCCGAGGATCCTTCTGCCGCAACGAACCCGCTGCCGCATTACGCGGGTTGGCGAAGGGGGCCTTGCCGGCCGCCACCAGGCCGGCGTTCAGATCGGCGAAGGCCTCGATCGGAAAGAAGACCTCACCGCGGATCTCGACACGCTCCGGCACGTCCGCCCCGGCGAGTTGCAGCGGCACCCCGGCAATGGTGCGGACATTGAGGGTGACGTCCTCGCCGGTTCGCCCGTCGCCGCGAGTGAGCGCGCGCACGAGGCGGCCACGTTCATACAGCAGGTTGACGGCCAGGCCGTCGATCTTGAGCTCGCACAGGAAGTGATAGGGCGAGCCGCCGGCCTCCCGCGCCACGCGGGCCGACCAGGCCAGCAGTTCCTCGGGGCTGAAGGCGTTGTCGAGGCTGAGCATCCGCTCCAGGTGATCGACCGCCTGGAAGTCGGTCGAAAAGGTCGCGCCGCCGACCTGCTGGCTGGGGCTCTGGGGGGAGCGCAGCGAGGGATGCGCTTCCTCGATCGCCACGAGCCGGCGCATGAGGGCGTCATACTCGCCGTCGCTGATCGTTGGCGAATCCTTGACGTGATAAGCGAACTGGTGCGCACTCAACTCCTCCGCGAGCGCGACCCACTGGTGGCGCACGTCGTCCGGGACGACATCGATCACGGCATCGGGGCTTGCGTCAGTCACTGCCCCATCCTGCCCGACCCGGCGTTCAACGCGTCGAGTCGCGCGGTTCGACGCGGGTGCCTCGCGGGCAGCAGCCTTGCCGTACGGTCGGCGAAGCGCGGATCGCCCGGAACCGTTTTTGTCCGAGGACGTCCTCTACGACGAGTTCGGCGTGCCGCGCATGATCGATTCGGTCGCGGATCGGGGTCACCCGCGAGACTCAACCTCGGCGACTGCTTCGCCTACGCATTGGCTCGCGCAACTAATCAACCGCCGCTCTTCAACGGCGAGGACTTCCGACATACCGACGTGCTACCCCCCCTTGGTCCGTGAGCGCGCTGCACGCGACGCGATGTGGCCGGAATGACAGCGTGGGGGCACCTGCCTGAGCCACGCTCCGTGGTTGGCTGACGTAAACCCCCGTGCGCAGCCTCAGGAGCGATTCCCCGATGACCAATCTCGCGTCCAGCCTCACCACTACCGCAGCCAATGCCCCCGGGAGCACGGCGATCGCGATCGGTGGCAACCACCTGCCGTATGCCGCACTCTTCGGCGCCGCAGCCAAGCTCGCCGGCGAGCTCACAGCGGCGGGCATCGAGCCCGGCGACCGCGTCGCCCTGATCCTGCCGAATGTCCCCGCCTACCCGGTCGCCTTCTTCGGCACTCTGCTCGCCGGCGGCACGGTCGTGCCGATGAACCCGCTGCTCAAGTCGGGCGAGATCGACTTCTTCTTCACCGACTCGGGCGCCAAGATCGCCTTCGTCTGGCCGGACTTCGTCGATGAGGCGACCAAGGGTGCCAAAAACTCCGGCACGCGCATCATCACCTGCGACCCGATGGGCCCGGTGGCCGGCCAACTCGACGGCGGCGAGCCGGTCACCACGCCCGTCGAGCGCGCCGACGACGACACCGCGGTGATCCTCTACACCTCGGGAACGACCGGGCGACCGAAGGGTGCCGAACTCACCCACGCCAACCTGCGCCTGAATGCCAAGCGCTGCGCCGACGACATCATCCAGGTCACCGCCGACGACGTGCTCATGGGCTGCCTGCCCCTCTTCCACGTCTTCGGCCTGACCGTGGGGTTGCTCGCGGCGGTCCAGGCCGGGGCGACGCTGGCGCTCATCCCGCGCTTCGACCCAGCGGCCGCGATCGCGACGATCGCGGCCGAGAAGGTCACCATCATGCTCGGCGTGCCCACCATGTATGCCGCGATCCTCCACCACCCGGACAGTGCCGGGCTCGACGCCTCGCGCCTGCGCACGTGCGCCTCCGGAGGCTCGGCGATGCCGGCCGAGGTGCAACGCGCCTTCGAAGAGAAGTTCGGCTGCGTCATCCTCGAGGGCTACGGGCTGTCCGAGACCTCGCCGGTCGCCTCCTTCAATATGCCCGACCGGCCGCGCAAGCCGGGCACCATCGGGATCCCGATCGAAGGCTGCGAGATGACGCTGCTCGACGACTCCGGCACCGAGGTCGCGCAGGGTGAGGTCGGCGAGATCGCCATCCGCGGCGACAACCTGATGAAGGGCTACTGGCGCAACCCGGAGGCCACCGCGACCTCCATCCCTGATGGCTGGTTCCGCACCGGCGACCTCGCGACCGTGGATGAGGACGGCTACTTCACCATCGTCGACCGCAAGAAGGACATGATCCTGCGCGGCGGCATGAACGTCTATCCGCGTGAGGTCGAGGAGTTGCTCTACACCCACCCCGATGTGCTCGAAGTCGCGGTCGTCGCCGTCCCTGACGAGCTGCTCGGCGAGAATGTCGGCGCCGCCGTCGTCCTGCGGCCCGGCTCGAGCGCGACTCCGGAAGACATCCAGGCGTGGACCAAGGAACGGATCGCCGCCTACAAATACCCCCGCGCCGTCTGGCTGGTCGACGAACTCCCCAAGGGCCCGACCGGCAAGATCCTGCGTCGCGAGGTGCACGCGCCCAGCGCGTGACGGCAGACGTGACGCGGCCCGACACCTGCTGCAGGTGCCGGGCCGCTTCGCTTGCCGTATGCCGTTGACGCGCCTACTCTTCGGCGCTCTCGGCCACGACGATTTCGGGGCCGTCCTCGGGGACGACCTGATCGGCCGCGGGATCGCCGATCGGTCGAACGATGAGGACATCGCAGCGCGCCCGCTTGGTGACCTCTTCGGCGACGGTGCCCAGCAACCGGTCGGTGATGGTCCGGTCCGCGACGGCGCCCAGGACGATCAGGTCGGCGCTGCGGTCTTCAGCCGTGGCGAGCAGGGCCTTGTCAGGCTCGCCCTCCATCAGCAGGGCGGCGACCACGACGGCCCCCTCGTCGCGGGCGAGGGCCACCGCTGCCGCCAGGGCCTCATTGGCGGCCGCACGGCCAAGGACCTGACCGCTGCGCGGGTCACCGCCGAGCGTGGCGACATTCTTGGCGTCGACACGCCGGGACAACTCCGAATAGGCACACACGATGACCAGGTCGGCATCGTCGTGCCGGGCCAGCCAGGCGGCCCGCGCAATCGTCGGGATCGCGAGCGCCGAGCCGTCGGTGCCGGCGACGATCGTGCCGTAGTCGATCTTGCTCATCTGTTC
This sequence comes from Nostocoides sp., assembly GCF_035343835.1. Classification (NCBI taxonomy): domain Bacteria; kingdom Bacillati; phylum Actinomycetota; class Actinomycetes; order Micrococcales; family Intrasporangiaceae; genus Nostocoides; species Nostocoides sp. The sequence goes on from NZ_DAOQZV010000094.1 coordinate 5,301, forward strand.
TCCTCCGCTCAGTGCCCGCTGGGCAGGTAGGCGACGTCGTCGACATCGCGGACGATCGGGGGTTCCTTGATCCAGGCCATCGCCACCGCGGCGCACGCCAGCAGGACGCCGGCCGCCATGATCGCGTTGTTGGGGTTGTCGCCGAGCAGCGAAGCATAGATCTTGCCGAAGGTCAGCGACTGGATGAGCATCGGGATGACGATCATCATGTTGATGATGCCCATGTAGACGCCGTAGCGGGTCGAGGGGATCATGCGCACGGCCATGATGTAGGGCACGCCCATGATCGAGGCCCAGGCGATGCCGAGACCGATGATCGGGACGAAGAGCGCGTATTTGTTGGTCAGGTGCGGGAAGATGACCAGCCCGACGGCTGCCAGCAGCAGGCACGACATGTGGACGAATTTCGCGCCTCGGCGTTTGGCCAGCGCGACCAATGAGAAGGCGACGGTGAAGGTGACGATGTTGTACCAGCCGTTGACCAGGCCGGTCCAGCCCACTGCCTCCTCGAACCCTTTCGACTTCGAATCAGTTGTGCCCCAGACCGATTTGGCCATCGATGCGGTCACGAACTGCCAATAGCAGACCATGCCGTACCACTGGAAGAGATAGACCAAGGCGAGCTTGCGAAGCTCCGTGGGCATCTCGACCACGGCTTCCTTGATCTCCGCGATCGCCGCGCCGAAGCCGCCGCCGGCCTCCTTCTTGGCCTTCAGCGCCGCGAGTTCCTCGGGCGTCGGCGGTATCTCCGGGGTGGTGAGGACGGAGACGAGGACCGAGCCGACCGAGCATACGGACCCCAGCATGAAGGCGCCGAAAACCCAATACGGGATTCCCGCTTCCGTGGTGCCGTCGAGGATCTTCTGGAAGACGAAGAGCGAAAGGTTGGCCAGTGTGATGCCGAAGCCGGTGAAGAAGGACTGGGCGAGGAAGCCCTTGCCCAACTGGCTGGGGGGCAGCTTGTCGGCGATGAACGCGCGGTAGGGCTCCATCGCGGTGTTGTTGCTGGCGTCCAGCAACCACAGCAGCAGGACGGCCATCCAGACGGCCGCGACGAAGGGGAAGAGGAAGAGGCAGAGCGCGCAGCCGATCGCTCCGATGAGGAAGAAGGGCTTGCGGCGTCCCCACCGCGGGCTCCACGTCCGGTCGGACAAGGCGCCGATCATCGGCTGGATCAACAGGCCGGTGATGGGTCCGGCGAGGTTCAGGATCGGGAGTTCCTCGGGCTTGGCGTTGAGGAACTGGAAGATCGGGTTGACGGCGGTTTGCTGCATTCCGAAGCTGTATTGGATGCCGAAGAAGCCGAAGTTCATGAGCATGATCTGCTTCATGTCCATCAGCGGCTTCTGCCGAACGATGGTCGTATGCGTCAGCTCGCCCTGCGTGGTCATCGTCCGTCACCACCCGTCGCGTACTCGCCGGTGCCGGCCAAGAAGTTCGCCAGTCGGGTCAGTTCCTTCTCCCAGCCCTCACCGTGCCAGCCGGCGACGTCGGGGTCGTAGGGTCCCTGGATGATGCGGACCAGGGTGCCGTCACGGCCCATCTTGGTGAATTCGACGCGCAACTCCAACGGCTTGGTCGGGTCGATGCCCGGATCGCCGGTGATCTGTTCCCTGGAGACGAAGACGTCCGGTTCGAAAAACTCGGAGTAGACGCCATTGGTGACGACTCGAGTGGTCGGGTCGTTGTCTCGAACCTTCACGTGAGTGTGGCGCCCGCCGAGCTTGTGGTCGCCCTCGAGGGTGTCCTCTTCGACATGCCAACCGGGAGATCCACGCCACTGCTTCAACTCGTGCGGCTCGACCCAGGCCCGGAAAACGCGGGGCCGGGGGAAATCGAATTGCCGCTCCACGACAACCATGACGTTCGCCGTCACGCTCTTCCCCTCTCTCTCATTGCGTCCAGAATTTGAAGCGAAAGACAGCCTGGCACTGCGCTTTTCGTTCGTCTACTGTTCGTGTCAAGTTGAGACGAACGGGCACATTCGGGCAGCCCGATTGCGCCGGTCTCGGTTGGGCGTGTTGATGATTGCGGCTGCTGCCAGGACGATGACGAAGCCCGCGATCTGCGCGGCACCGAGGTGTTCGCCGAGGACGAGGACGCCGAGCAGGACCGAGACCACGGGGATGAGATAGGTAACGGTCGTCGAGACGATCGTCCCGGCTTCGCGGACGACGTCGTACTGGAGCATGTAGGCCAGACCGGTGCCGACGAAACCCAACACGGCGATGCAGGCGATCGCCAACCAGACCGGGTAGTCCGCGTGGTCACCGCCGCTGGTCAGCGACCAGGGGGCCGCGACCTCGTCGCGATCCATCAGCCACCAGCCGAGCAGGATCGGCACCATGAGCACCGAACCACACATCAGCAGGGCGGTCGGTTGGGAGAGGCCACCGAGGTCGGCGCTCCCGAGGTAGCGCCGGTTGTAGGTCCAGCCCAGCCCGTAGCACGCGCCCTACAGCACGACGATCAGGAAGCCGACGGGGTCGGGTCGCCCCTCGGCATTCCAGGGCTCGGCGATGATGGCAACGCCGACGAATCCGACGAGCACGGCAGCCAGCTTCGTGCCGGTCAGACGCTCGCTCGGCAGCAGCGCCAGGGCGAACAGGACGGTGGCGATCGGCGTCGTGGCATTGCCGATGCCGGCGAGCGCCGAGGAGATTCGCGTCTCGCCGATGACGAAACCGAGGAAGGGCAGGGCCGAGAGAAAGACCGAGCACACGAGTAGGTGGCCCCAGATGCGGCGATCGCGCGGGAGGCGAGTCCCGCTGATCCGCAAGAGGATCAGCAACATAGCCGCCCCGGCCCAGATTCGTGCGGTCGCGATCTGCACGGGATGGAGCGCAGCCAGCCCGACCTTCATGAACAGGAAGCTCGAACCCCAGATCAACGCCAGCGCCAGGAACTTCGCTTGCCAGGGCACTCGTCGCCTCGGTGCGGCGGCCTCGCTCACCGATTGCCCTCCTCGGTCAGTTGCCGGCCGACGGCGACGGCGTCCCGCGTGATCCGGCGAGCGATGGCCAGCGTGGTGCCCGCCAGACCGCAGGCCGGCGTGATGGTGACGGACGCGAGGGCGGCAGCCTCCAGTCCCACGCGTTCGAACGCCCCGAGGATCACGCCGCGGGCCGCATCGGCGCTCGTTGCACCGTCGCCGGTCAGCACGCCGGCGAAGACCCCAACCCCGGACTCGATCGTGGCGGCAACCGACTCCCAGCGCGTCGCGCTGGCGTCGTTCAGATCCAGCGAAATCGCACCGGCTCCTGCGGCCCGAAGCAAGGGCATCGGCGCACCACGCGCGCAGCAATGCACGACGGTGAGACCGTCGTGCTTCGCAAGCACCTCCTGCAGGCCGCGCGCGGCGACCTGCGGGTCGATGGCGCGGATGCGGCCATACCCCGATGCCGTTGGGAGGTTGCCCGCGAGGACCGCGGGCAGCGAGGGCTCGTCGAGTTGGAGCACCACGTCGGCACCGGGCACGAGGCGCCGGACATCGGCGACGTAGCGCGAAATCCCCTCTGCCAGTGAGGCGAGCACGTCGCGGCGTGCACCCTCATCGACGAGCGAGCGCTCGCCTCGGGTCAACTCGAGCGAGGCGAGCAGGGTCCACGGCCCGCAGACCTGCACCTTCAGACTGCCGGCAAAACCGTCGTAGGCCTCGGCGAGTTCGTCCAGGTCCGCACGGTGCAGAGCGGCCGTGCGCTGTGCGTCGCGACCCGGTCGGTCCACCAGCCGCCAGCCGGCTGGTTGCAGGTCGACGGGGAGGTCGACGAGCAGGCCGGCGGCGCGTCCGATGATGTCGGCGCCAGGACCGCGGTGGGGAGTCTCCGGCAGATAGGGCAGGCCGATGCCGTCACCGTCGATGAGCAGATCCCGGACGGTGACGATGGCTTCCCGGACGTCGGTTCCGGGCCACGATCCGACGCCGGTCGCCTGCGTGACGGCGGGCGTGGTGGCCGGGCTCACTCCGGCCGCCGGGCGGCGACGAACGCGCGCACCGAGGCCGGGACCGGCCCGACCGACCACGGCGCTTCCACGGGTGCGCCGGCAGTGATGGTCAGGGGAACCACGCCGCACCAGACGTCAACCGGTTCCGCAGGCTGGCCCGGCTCACCGGTCCGGGTCTTCATCAGCCAGTTGTCGTCGGTGATCTCGAGCGCCAGCGCGACCGTCGCCGCGACCTGCTTGCGGGTCGACCCCCCGACCTCGGCATTTCTCCCTGGCAACAACCGTTCGGAGAGGATGTCCAGAGTGGTTCGCCGATCGTCCATGGCGATCGTGGTGAGCCGGCCACGGATGACGGCCGAGCGATAGTTGGCCGACGACTCGAAGGTCGACTCGGCAACGACCAGTCCGTCCATGGCGGTGACGCAGAAGGCAGCCGCGGCGCCGGCGGCGACCTGGCGAAGCGTGCCGGCACCTGTCGAGCCGTGCAGGAGGATGCGGTCGCCGTCGCGGGCATAGAGCAGGGGCACGGTCCAGGGATCCGTGCCGTCGACCGTGGCGAGCGTACCGACGAGTTGACTGTCGAGGAAGTCATAGAGCTCGGCCCGCTCCGTGGCCTGCCGCTCCGCCATCCGCGTCAATCTGGTTGTCCGCGAAGCCCGTTCATGTTCCGGAGGGTTGCGGCGCAAGGCCTCGCCGACCCGAGTAGGCCGAGGCTGAAGTTGCCCCCCGCAGTTGGGACAGGCGTGCTCCGACTCGGCCGCGCAGACGGCACAAAAGGTGCACTCGAAGGAGCAGATCCGGGCGTTCTCGGCATCCGGCGGAAGGGCCGTCCCGCAGCGTTCGCACTGGGCGCGCAGGTCCAGCATCACAAGCCGTCTCCCTCGCGTGTGTGCGGGGACCGGGCACAGTCGGTGGGCGCCATGAGCGTCATCCCATCACAGGCGCGCGGACGCCGGCGAGGTCTTTCGCGTCCGCGCCGTGCGGGTGATCGTGGCCGACCCGAGCACCCGGTCCCCGTCGTAGACGACGACCGACTGGCCGGGGGCGACACCGCGGATCGCCTCCTCCGTCCGCGCGATGAGGTCCTCGCCCGCGGTCTCGACGAGAGCGGCATACGGCTCGCCGTGGGCCCGGACCTGGATCGAGCACCGGTCGTGGGGCCCTGGCGGCGGACCGCACCAGATCGTGCGTATCGCGTGAATCTCGTTGACCCCCAACAGATCCGCCGTCCCGATAGTGACCGTCTTGGTCTCGGCGTCGATCCCGACGACATAGCGCGGCTGCCCGTCCATGGTGCCTCGGTCGAGCCCGATGCCCTTGCGTTGGCCGATGGTGAACCCGAAAGTGCCCTCGTGCCCACCGACCACCCGGCCGTCCGTGTCGACGATGGACCCGGGCCGAGCGCCCAGTTTCTTGCCGAGGAAGCCGCGGGTGTCACCGTCGGGGATGAAGCAGATGTCATAGGAGTCGGGCTTCTTGGCGATGAAGAAGCCGCGGCGAGCCGCCTCCTCGCGCACCTGCGCTTTGGTGGTGTCGCCGAGCGGGAAGAAGGCGCGAGCGAGCTGATCCGAGGTCAGCACCCCAAGGACATACGACTGGTCTTTGGCCGCATCGACCGCACGATGCAGCGCGCTTCCGCCCGGTCCGTCGACGATGCGCGCGTAGTGACCGGTCGCGACGGCGTCGAAGCCGAGAGCGAGCGCCTTGTCCAAGAGCGCCGAGAATTTGATCTTCTCGTTGCACCGCAGGCAGGGGTTGGGGGTGCGGCCGGCCGCGTACTCGGCGACGAAGTCGTCCACGACATCGTGCTGGAAGCGATCCGCCAGATCCCAGACATAGAACGGTATGCCGAGCCGGTCGGCCACGCGGCGGGCATCACCCGCATCCTCCAGGGTGCAACAGCCACGTGCCGACTCACGCAGGGTCGCGGCGCTGCGCGACAGCGCGAGATGGACGCCGACGACATCATGGCCGGCATCGATCATTCGGGCCGCAGCGACCGCTGAATCCACGCCGCCGCTCATCGCCGCGACGACGCGCATCACGCCGCACCCCGCGCGCGGCGGG
>NZ_DAOQZV010000095.1:0-5227 GCF_035343835.1 Nostocoides sp.
GCGGCCGGCGGTGCGGCATACGCCGATTCGGGCGATGTCATCAAGGACTACCGGATCACCTACACCATCGACAAGGACGGGAGCATCGATGTCGCCGAGGACATCGACTACGCCTTCGCCACTCCCGATCGGCACGGGATCTATCGCACGCTCATCACCCGGCAGCCGTTCTCCTCGAGCTCCGAAGAGGATGTCGAATACGGCATCACGGACCTGAAGGTGACCTCGCCGGACGCCTCGGCGAAGCTCGACAAGAGTGTGCACTGGTCGGGTTTCCGCAAGAGCTGGATCGAGGCGAAGGTCGGTGACGCGGACAAGGAGATCACCAGTCGCCGGGCGCACTATCACCTGACCTATCGCCTCACCGGGGCGCTGCGCACCACTGGCGGCAAGCCCGAGTTCTATTGGAACGCAACGGGAAACGACTGGCAGGCCGCGATCGCCAAGCTGCACATCGAGGTCAAGGCACCGGCGACCGCGACGAAGGCCGTCTGTTATCAGGGCATGACCGGAGCGACCACCCGATGTGATGCGACCAGGACGAAGACGCTCACCACCTTCGATGCCCACGGTCTGACCGAGGGGGAGGGCGTGACGATCTCCGCGCTCTACCCCGCCGGCTCGATCGCCCACGCAACCCCCACCATCCTGCCCAAGGGCAGCCTGCTGACCAACGCCCATATCACGCCGGTGACGATCGGCGCAGGGGCGGCCGCGCTCGTTGCCGGTCTGCTCGCCGCTGCTGCGGCCCGGTTCGGTCGCCGCGACCGCCGGTATGCTGCGACCCCGCCCGGCGTCTTGGCTCCCCCGGGCACACCGTGGGTCAAGGACACCATCCCCGAGGGCAGCATTCCCGTGCAGTTCAACCCGCCGGATGTCCCGCCGGCCCTCGGTGGCACGCTGCTCGATCGGGATGCGGCTGAACGCCGCACCGCGGCGGTGCTCGTGGAACTCGCGACGCAAGGCGTTATCGGCATCCGCGCCGACCCGGACCAGTCCGGCTCGAAGCGCAAGCGCAAGCACGCGACCCTCGTGCGCTCGGCCCTGGTCCACGATCTCGAACGTGCCCGGCCGGGCTACCAGCGGGCCTTCGTCGACGCGACCTTCGGCTACACCAAGCAGCCGCTGATCCTCGATGCCACCAACTCCGCCGACAGTCAGCGCTTCAGCAAGGCCGACCAAGCGCTGACGAAGGTGCTCGATCGCGAAGCCAAGACCCAGGGGTGGTATGCCGGCACCTCCAGCCGCCCGATCTGGCTCGCGTTCCTCCTGATCGCGGCCGCCGGCTTCGTCCTCGTGCGCGCCATCCTGCCCCTGGGGCCGGCCGGCTGGCTGTGGCTGGTTCCGGCCGCCCTGGTCGCTCTGCTGCTCCTGCACGCTGCCGATCATTGGACCCGCGGTTATCGGACTCCGGTCGGCCGCGCCCTCACCGACCAGATGATCGGCTTCCGCCGCTACCTCGGGACGGCCGAAGCGGGGCAGTTGCGATTCGAGGAGGGTGAGGACATTTTCAGCAAATACCTCCCTTGGGCGATCATGTTCGGCGTCGCCGACCGGTGGCAGCGGGTCTGCGCCGAACTCGCCGCCGCCGGCCGAATCCCCGCCTCACCCGGCTGGTACGACGACAACCGGAACGACGGTTTCTACTCGACCTACTCCTCCAGTGATTTCGGTTCCTCGCTGGTGAGCGCGTCGGTGAGCAGCTCGGCTGCCAGCGGGTCGAGCGGCGGCGGATCCTCCGGCGGGGGCGGCGGAGGTGGCGGCGGCGGGAGTTGGTGAGCCACCGGCATACGGCAAGGTGCGTTGCGCGCCAACGCTGTTCGAGGGGCACCGGATCACCGGTGCCCCTCGTTCATTGCCGTATGCCGTGTGGCTCAGGCCCGCAGCGTCAACCCGTCGGCGTCGCTCGCGGTGTCGACGGTGACCTTCTCGCCGTCGCGGACGGTGCCGGCCAGGACAGCCCGGGCGAGCCGGTCGCCGATCTCCTTCTGCACCAGGCGGCGCAGCGGCCGGGCGCCGTAGGCCGGGTCGTAGCCCGTCTGCGCCAGCCAGGCCTTCGCCGCGTCGGTCACGTCGAGGGTGATCCGGCGGTCGTGCAGACGCGTCGCGAGTTGGCGCACCTGCAGGTCGACAATGTGCGTCAGCTCCGCCTGAGTGAGGGCGTCGAAGATGACCACCTCGTCGAGCCGGTTGAGGAACTCCGGCTTGAAGGACGCGCGCACCGTGGACATGACGGCCTCGCGCTTCTGCTCCTCGCTCAGCGTCGGGTCGATGAGGTAGTGCGAGCCGAGGTTGGAGGTCAGCACGAGGATGACATTGCGGAAGTCGACCGTGCGGCCCTGGCCGTCGGTCAGGCGCCCGTCGTCGAGGACCTGCAGCAGGATGTCGAAGGTCTCCGGGTGGGCCTTCTCGATCTCGTCGAGCAGCACGACGCTGTAGGGGCGCCGGCGTACGGCTTCGGTGAGCTGACCACCCTCTTCGTAGCCGACATAGCCGGGGGGCGCCCCGATCAGGCGGGCGACCGCGTGCCGCTCGGAGTACTCGGACATGTCGATGCGGACCATGGCCCGCTCGTCGTCGAACAGGAAGTCCGCGAGCGACTTGGCGAGTTCGGTCTTGCCGACGCCGGTGGGGCCGAGGAAGAGGAAGGATCCGGTCGGCCGGTCGGGGTCGGCCAGGCCGGCCCGGGAGCGGCGTACGGCATCGGCCACGGCCTCGACCGCGGCCTGTTGGCCGATCAGACGCGAGCCGATGATCGACTCCATCGAAAGCAGCTTCTCGGTCTCGCCCTGGAGCAAACGACCGGCCGGGATGCCCGTCCAGGCCGAGATGACCTCGGCGATGTCGTCCGGTCCCACGCGTTCCTTGACCATCAGATCGGTTGTGCCACGGGCGATTTCGTCCTCATTCGCCTTGGCGAGCTCCTTTTCCAGCGCGGGGATCTCGCCATACATCAGCCGCGAGGCGTCCTCATATTTGCCCTCGCGCTGGAGGCGTTCGGCCTGGGTGCGCAGATCGTCGAGCTGGACCTTGAGGTCGCCGACGCGATTCAGCCCCGACTTCTCCGCCTCCCACCGGGCGGTGAGCGCATTGAGCTCCTCGGTGCTGTCGGCCAGGTCTGCGCGCAGCTTGGCCAGGCGTTCTTTGCTGGCGTCGTCTTTCTCGCGGGCGAGGTGCAGCTCCTCCATCTTCATCCGGTCAACCGAGCGACGCAGTTGGTCGATCTCGACCGGGCTGGAGTCGATCTCCATGCGCAGGCGTGAGGCCGCCTCGTCGACGAGGTCGATGGCCTTGTCGGGCAACTGCCGGCCGGTGATGTAGCGGTCCGACAGCGAGGCGGCGGCCACGAGGGCACTGTCCTCGATCTCAACCTTGTGGTGGGCCTCGTAGCGTTCCTTCAGGCCGCGCAGGATCGCGATGGTGTCCTCCACGCTCGGCTCACCGACGAAAACCTGCTGAAAACGGCGCTCCAACGCGGGGTCCTTCTCGATGTGCTTGCGATACTCATCGAGGGTGGTCGCGCCGACGAGGCGCAACTCGCCGCGCGCGAGGAGCGGCTTGAGCATATTGCCGGCGTCCATCGCGCCCTCGCCGGTCGCCCCGGCTCCGACGACCGTGTGCAACTCGTCGATGAAGGTGATGATCTGTCCGTCGCTGGCCTTGATCTCCTCCAGGACGGCCTTGAGCCGCTCCTCGAACTCGCCCCGATATTTCGCGCCGGCCACCATCGCGCCGAGGTCGAGGGAGAGAAGTCGCTTGTCCCGCAACGACTCCGGGACGTCCCCGTCGACGATGCGTTGGGCGAGTCCCTCGACGACGGCGGTCTTGCCGACGCCGGGCTCGCCGATGAGGACGGGATTGTTCTTGGTGCGGCGCGAGAGCACCTGCACGACCCGGCGGATCTCGGTGTCGCGGCCGATCACCGGGTCGAGCTTGCCGTCGCGAGCCGCCTGGGTCAGGTCCGTGGAGTATTTGTCGAGCGCCTCGCTGGTCGCATCCGGGTTCTCGCTGGTGACCTTGCGGCCGGCACGCAGATGCTCGATCTGGGCCTCGATCGCCTTGGCGTCGACACCTTTGAGCGCGCCCTTCTCGGCCAGCGCGAGGACGAGGGCGTCGGTGGACAGATAGGTGTCGCCCCAGGCCTGCATCAAGGTGTTGGCCTGGGTGAGGACGGGCAGGACTGCCTGGCCGAAGCCGGGTCCGCTCGTCGAACCGCTGACGCGCGGGAGTTTGCCAAGCTCGGCGCGCGCGGCCGCGGCGACGGCCTCGGGGCTGGTGCCTCCGGCTGCGAGCAGGGCGGGCACGGTCGTCTCGGGCACCTCGGTGATCGCGAGCGCGAGGTGGGCAGGGGTGATCTCGGGGTTGCCGGCCGCCTGCGCCGAGCGCTGCGCCACGGCGAGGATCTCGGCAACCTTGGTTGTCGGCTTGAGTTCCATAAAGGTGTATAACTCCTTGAGTTTTGGGCAGGGGTTTGGTTCTGTCTTACCAGAAACAACGCGAGCAAAGTTGAGTGTATTCCGCTCAACTTTCACGGACTCGGGACTCACCGGCCCAAGGCGCCGCGTGCGCCTGCATAATGCATGCATTGCCGTTAGGATCCGGCTATGCCGAAATCGATCACCATCCGCAACGTCCCCGACGAGGCCGTGCGCGAGTTGGCCTCCCGCGCCGCCCGGGATGGGCGATCGATGCAGGAATACCTCCGGGGTGAACTCGTCCGGCTCGCGAGTCGCCCCGATCCGGCCCTGTGGTTGGAGCGGGTCCGCGCGCGCAAGGCCGAAGAACCGGTCGAACTGACCGTCGAGGAGATCCTGGACTCCATCCATGCTGACCGGAGGTAGCGAGTTCGTCGTCGACGCCTCGGTTCTGGTCTCGATGCTCACGGCGGTCGGGGCGGGGCCTGAGTGGGCGGAGGATCTGTGTCTCGGCTCGGTCCTGCACTCGCCCCACCACGTGTTGCCCGAGTGCGCGAAGGCCATTCGGCGATTGGAGCGGTCGGGCTCGATCAGTGGCCGACAAGCGGAGGGCGCCCATCGCGACCTGCTCGCCCTCGACCTCGACGTGTGGCCTTACGCTCCCTTGGCATTTCGCGCCTGGGAGTTGCGACACAGGTTGACGTCGTATGACGCGAGCTACGTCGCCCTCGCGGAAGCACTCGGGCTCCCGCTGGCCACGCTCGACGCCGCCATCCCTACGACGCCGGGGGCCCGATGCACCTTTCTGACCC
>NZ_DAOQZV010000095.1:5327-6384 GCF_035343835.1 Nostocoides sp.
CGCGAGCTTGCGGGCTGCCGGGATCGTCGTGCTGGCGACCGTGACGTCACCCGAGGAGGCGCTGGCCGCCGACGCCCTCGGCGTCGACGCGCTCGTCGTGCAAGGCCCGGAGTCCGGCGGTCATCGGGGGACGCACTCAGGGGCCACCGAACCCGACACCCGCCCACTCGACGAGTTGCTCGCGGCTGTTCGCGCGGCCATCGCGCTGCCGCTGATCGCGGCGGGCGGGCTCATGTCGGCCGCGGATGTCCGTCGCGTGCTCGATCTGGGCGCCCTCGCGGCGCAATGCGGCACGGCCTTCCTGCGCTCCCCGGAGGCCGGCACGAGCGCCACGCACCCGTGCCGCACTTGTCGACGGCCGTTCACCGAGAGCCTGGCCACCCGGGCCTTCACGGGACGCGTCGCCCGAGGGTTGCGCAATTCCTTACGGCACAGCTCGATGCAGTCGCGCCGATCGGCTATCCCGCAGTGCACCAACTCACCCGGCCGCTGCGGGGCCGCCGCAACCAGGGACGGCGATGCCGAATGGACCCACCTGTGGGCCGGCGCCGGCTGGCGCGCCGGCACCGACCTCTCGCCCGCCGACGTGGTGCGCTTGCTGACTCCCCAGATTGCCGGGGCTCAAGTCAACGACAACCATCTGCCTGCCCCCGTGCGTCTCTATCACGACAATGCGTTCACAAGGAGGTCGAGATGGACCCCGCGGAGTTCGACCGGTGGTATGCCACCGCATACCCGCGGCTGGTCGGTCAGCTCACGCTGATCCTTGGCGACCGGGCCGAGGCGCAGGACGCGGTCCAGGAGGCGTTCGTCCGCTTCTGGGATCGCCGAGCGGCATTGACCGATGTCGCGTCCCGCGACGCCTGGATCCGCACCACCGCCCATCGGTATGCCGTGAGCCGCTGGCGCCGGCTGGCGCGCGGGCGTGAGTTGACGCGGCTGGTGCCCGAGCAGCGCGTGCCCGACGAACTCAGTCTCGACCGGGCCACACTAGTCGCGGCCCTGCGCAAACTTCCTGAGCAACAACGGCATACGGTCGTTCTCCACTACATCGCCG
>NZ_DAOQZV010000095.1:6484-11271 GCF_035343835.1 Nostocoides sp.
CGCCGTCGGCGCCATCTCGCGACCGCAGAGGGTCTCCTTCTGGCGACGGCCGGTGTGATCGCGGGCGCCGCGATCTGGAATCCGTTGGCGTCGAGCGCCCCATCCGACTCGGCAGGCACCACGCGCTTCAGCCCGGCACCGGGGGATGCGGACCTGATCGGCAACTACCCGCACATCCTCGCGCTGCCTGCGGGCGGCACGGCCCTGCTAGCGGGGCCCGACGTGATCTCGGGAACGGCGTTCATTACCGACACCGACTGCCTTGCGCCGCGCTTGCCCGGCCCCTCCGGCGAGCAGGGCATCGCCACGGCGCTCGTCCTGCCACCCGGGACGCTGTCCACGGAGAGCCGCAGCAATCCCGGTGCCCTGCTGGGCAATGACGCGATCCTCCCGCAGGGTGCCCAGATCTCGGCGACCGGAACGGCATACCCGAAGGACAACCGGTATGCCGCGGCGTGCCCCGGCACTACCGGCTACGTCGAACTCAACCGGCCCGATCTGATCGGCTGGGATCCGCCGCTGGAGGATCGGACGCCCAACACCGACGACAACTTCACCGCCGCGACCGGCGTCACCTGGATGACATCGATCGGCGCGGTGACTCTCGCGCCGGATGTGGTGGGCGGCGGCGAACGGACCGTCACCGAGCCCGCGTCGGCCTCCGCGGCGCGGGCACCATTGGGCCTGACCGGATCGTCGATCACCCCGGCCGACCAGCACGTTGCCGTCGTCAAAGACCCTGCCGAGCAGCAGATTCGGTGGCTGACCCTGTATGCGGACGACAGCACGGCCTACGACGCCATGCTCGCCTGGGGCGAGGCCGCCAAGCTGGCCTCGGGGACCGCCGTCGCCGGTCCGCCGGACCTCATGAGCACGTATGCCGTGAGCACCGACGGCGACGACCTGCTGATCGTCCATAAGCTGACAGACACCACCGGCTCCCTATACATCGGCAGCGGGCACCTCGGGATTCGGCGCATCGGCAACGCCCTGCTCATGGTGTCGTCCACCAGCGAGGCCAAGGCCACGCCGGACAACGCCATCGCCTGGACGACCGACGATCAGGAACTCCTGGCCACCCTCGGCAAAGGCCTGTGCCGCTTCACCGCGACCGGTTGCGACTGAGTGCGGATGGAGGTGGCCGCCGCCCCCTCAGGCACCCCGGGTGACACGTGGCCGCTCCCCGCCGCCGGGTGCGTCAGAACGTCAGTGCGTTGGCTCGAGCCAGGTATGCACGAGCGCCACCACGCTCGCGCCTTCCCCGGCCGCGCTGGCGACCCGCTTCATCGAGCCGGCGCGCACATCGCCCACGGCGAAGATGCCAGGCACGCTCGTCGCCAGGCTCGCCGGCGGACAGCCGTCGATCCAGTGCTCCATGGGCACATCCCGGCCGGTGAGCACAAAGCCCTTCTCGTCGCGCATGACGTCCGGCGGCATCCATTCGCACCGCGGTTCGGCACCGAGGAGGAGGAAGAGCCCGCGCGCATCGACCCGCTCACGCGACCCGTCCACAGTCGACTCCAGTTCCACCCATTCCAGCGTGTCGGTGCCGCCGCCGTCGACGACACAGGCGTTGCCGCGCACCGTGATTCGCGGGTTGAACGAGATCTCGTCGATCAGATACTGCGACATGGTCGCGCTCAGATCCGGCCGGCGAACCACGATCGTCACGGTCCGCGCGAAGCGCGCGAGATGCACTGCGGCCTGCCCCGCCGAGTTGCCGCCCCCGACGACGAGGACGTCGTAATCCTCCATCTCGCGGGCCGCCGTCATCGCCGCGCCATAATTGACGCCGCGGCCGACATACTCATCGACAGACGGAATGTTGAGCTTGCGATAGTCGACGCCGCACGCGATCACGATCGCGCGGGCGCGCACGTCGCCACCCTCGGTACACACCACATGCGGCTCCCCGTCGACGCCGGTCTTGACGCCTGTGACCGGCCAACCGGTGAAGAAGCGGGTGCCAAAGCGCAGCGCCTGGGACCGCGCCCGTTGGGCGAGCTTGGTACCGGAGATGCCTTGCGGGAAGCCGAGGTAGTTGCGGATCATCGAGGAGGTCCCGGCCTGACCGCCGATGGCTTCCGACTCGATCGCGATCGTTCCGAGGCCTTCGCTCGAGGCATACACCGCTGTGGCGAGACCGGCGGGTCCGGCACCCACCACAACCACATCGACGACCGTTTCGACGTCGATCTCGTCCGGCCGCCCGTAGATGGACATGGCCACATCACGAACCGAGGTCGGCGCCACGATCTCGTCCTTGCTGAATACGCGGATCAGCGGCCAGGTGGGCTCACCGTCATACGCCTCGACGACCGCGCGGCCGACCTCACTGTCCGGCGGGTAGACCCGGCTCGGAGCCCCGATCCGGAAGAGGTAGTCACGGATCGCAAGCACCAGTCCGCGGCTGTCGGGCGAGACGATCTGCACCGAATCCACCAGTGGCGCCGCGATACTCGCGCCCCACTCGTTGAGCAGTTCGACGATCGCGAGGTGGAACTCCTCGTCCCGCAGCCCACGCGGCATCAGCAGGAAGGCGTCGAACTTGCCTTTGGCCAGCGCCGGCCGGAAGGCCACGGAGTCCTCACGGAAGTACTCCCAGGGCGCCACCAGCACGCGCCGACTGGTGGGGACCAGCGAGCGCAGCATGTGCAGGGCCGTCGGCGCGAGGCTGTCGGGCAGCCGCGAATCGGAGACGAACATCGCCACCTGCACGCCGCGGCGCGTTAACGACATGGTCACCGAGATGGCCTCGTCGACCGATCGCGCCTTGGCAATCTCGTAATCGCGGGCATACCGGCCGAACTCATCGACAAGCTGATCGGCATGCTGCGCGGAGACGACGACGATGGCTGGCTTGGGAGCATCCGTCATGCTCGCGAATATACGTCCGCCCCAGGTCTCTACGTGTTCAGTCCGTCTGGGCGCACTGAGCTATTGGCTGGTCCGCTTGGGGGTGGCCAGATCCTCGATCACGATCAGAGACGCGTAGCGCACGAGGTCGCGGACATTGGCTGTCATGATCGCGTAGGCACCGTGGGCAAGGGCACAGGCGACGACATTGGCGTCGTGCACCTGCTTCCCGACGGCCGGGATGTCGAGAAAGAGGTCGCGGAGTCGGGTGGTGGTCGCGGGGCCCTCGCCGAGCATCGTGGAGATCATCTGGATCTCCTCGACGTTCGCAACCGCGTCGGCGGGATCCAACCCCAGACCGTTCACCTGGACCGGGCGGGTGGCAACTGCGAGGTACTCGCGAACGATCCGAGGAGTTGCAGCCAGCCGCCGCTCGTCGTGCCGCAGGAAGGTGGTCGCGGCCCGGTGGTGGGCACGACTCCCATCCGTGGGGGCCAACAAGACGTTGGTGTCGACGACGACGAGAGCGGGAGGATCAGCGGCCGTCGGCATGGTAGAAGTCGGCGCGATCGAACGACTCACGTCGCCCGGTTGTCACCGTGTGGAGGCGGAACGCACGCGGCGGAACGTCATCGGCCGGTTCGCTGGCCGCGCGCGTCAGGACGGCCCGCAGCTCTTGCTGCATTGAGTGCCCACGGGGCGCCGCGCGACGACGGAGCGCCTCGAGGGTTTCCTCGGGGACGTCGCGAATGTGCACAGCCTTCCTGGCTGATTGCTACCAAGAGTGCTAGCACTGGCGGTCGCGACTCCGTCATCAATGTCCTGCGCGGTGGACTTACTTCCTCTTAATAGCGCGACTCCGGGTCGGGGTCGTACCACCCGCCGCGGTCGGCGACCGTGGCCTCGAAGCGATCGCGCAGCCCATCCGCCACGGGACCCGTCTCGTCTGCCACATTGGCTTCGCGCACATAGACGGCCCACTCGTCGGCCTCGGGGTCGTCCTCGCCCGCGAGTGGCTGCCGGATCACGCGGATCTCGGTGAAGCCCTCGTCGCGTAGCTCCTGCGCGACCTCGTCGGCGTCGTCGCGCTCGGGGAAGACCAGCAGGTGCTCCGTCATGGTCAGGATCGTATGACGGACCACCCGCCGAAATGGGTCGACGCACGGCGAGCCGGGTGATCCACAATTCCGTCATGACCGCTCTGACCGTGCCTTCCGCCGCGCACCACCGCACGCCGGAGGAGTTGGCCGCGTTTCTGCCGGAACTCCATGCCGCGCCGAAGGATTCGGGGACACTCAAACTCATCGTCAGGCGCCCGGCCGTGGGCGAGCGTGAGGTGCTCGACGTCGGGAGGCTGGACCCGGCATACGGGATGGAAGGTGACAACTGGGCTGATCGCGGCTCGTCGCGGTCGCCTGATGGCGGTCCGCACCCCGACATGCAGCTCAACGTCATGAGCCACCGGATGGTGGCCTTCCTGGCTGGCGACCCGGCCCTGGAGCCGCTCGCCGGCGACCAGCTCTATCTCGACCTCGACCTCTCGCACGATAACCTCCCGGCGGGGACGCGCCTGCTCTTCGGTGACCCCGACGCCCCGGGCGCGGTGATCGAGGTGACCGAGCAACCGCATGCGGGCTGTAAGAAGTTCGTCGCGCGCTTCGGCGCGGAGGCGATGCGCTTCGTCAACGGCAAGGTCGGCCGCCCGCTGCGCCTGCGCGGGCTCAACGCACGCGTCGTCCTGGCGGGCCCGATCCACACGGGCGATGTCGTGACTGTGCGCCGCCCCGTGACCTAAACCCTGTTAACACAGGTTAGGTGTCCTCCAGCAGGGTCTACCGTGCTCGAGGACACCTAACCTTTGCTAGGACACCCCTCGAAGTTCTCCGCTCCTTCGGCCCACGCAGAGCGTGGGACCCAGCTCCGATACTTCG
>NZ_DAOQZV010000096.1:0-11247 GCF_035343835.1 Nostocoides sp.
TCCCTCCGGATGGGATTCCACCAGTCCGTCAGAAGCAGCATCCGCAACCGCCGTCTCCAGCACCCGCAGCGGCACCTGCAAGGTGATGGCATTATCGGCCATCGGCGCAAATCCACCAGCCGCCCGCTGCCCCTGCGCGACCGCCCAGACCACCCACCGCCGCATCGCGTCCACCCCCGGATCGCGACCCAGCGACTTCAACCACTGATCGGTCAACAGCCTTGCTCCGCTGACCAGTCGCGCCTCCAATTGCTCCGCCGAGGTGCGGGCATCAGGCACGCCAAAGCCGGGACCGACCGCCGCCGCCGAGCGGTCCGTGAGCGGCACCGTTTTGAGCACTAGCCCGACGGCCAAGGCAATGAAGGCGGAGGGCATGGCATACCGGAAGACATCGGAGAGGGTGCTGGCATACGCCCCGACGATCACCTCCCGCACAGCCGCTGGCGACCCATTGCCACGACACGTGATCGGTCAAGAACCCGCCGAGCCTCGGCCCGATCACGGTCGACACTCCGAAGACCGCGCCGATGGCCCCTTGATGACAAAGATCACGATCGCCGTCAAGAAGACGAGCTTGCGCCCGAAGAGATCGCCGAACTTGCCCGCCAGCGCGGTCGCGACCGTTTGTGTGAGCAGATAGGCCGTCACGACCCCCGCTCATATGCTCCGACCCGCCGAGGTCACCGACGATCGTCGGCAGCGCCGTCGCCACGATCGTGGAGTCGCGCGCCTTGAGCAGCATCCCGCCGGCGACAGCGGCGAACGCCAGGTTGCGGGCGCGAGGCCCGAGCGCAGTGGGTTCGTCGGTCGTCAGGTCAGTGTCATCGGCTCGCGTCGCTGCGGCGGTCATGTCGGCGCAGTGTAGGCCCGCTGCGTTCGGCCAGGTCGGCGCTCGGCCAAGTCGGCGCTCGGGGCCCCGCTCCCCACCCGGACCTATGCCTGGCGTGCTCGCCTACTCCACGACGCTCGCCAGGCGCTCCAGAGTGCGCGTCATATTGCGTCGTGTCAGGTCCTCGAGGCGGCCCACGACCACCCGGCTCGGCGCAGCCTCGGTCGAGGTGTCCCACGTCTCGGTGACCCGAGTGCCCCCCTCGACCGGCTCCAGGTCATAGCGCCAGGTCCGGCCACCGACCAGGTGTATTAAGACTCCGGAGGCGAGCGTGCGCCACGCGATCACCCGATCCGGCTCAAAGGCGACAACCTGATTCCGGGTCCCATAGCCGACACCCCAGTGCATGTCCATGCCGAAGCTCTCGCCGAGGGCGAGTCGGCGACCTGCCCGCCGGGCGGCGAGCACGGTGCCCGAGCCGTCGAATTCTGGATGCCGCGAGGGGTCGGCGAGCAGGGCAAAGATCGCGTCGGCCGGAGCCTTGATGACGCGATCGACAGTGACACGTTTGGTGAACATGGGGGCCTTCCTGAAGGTCAGACGCTCGGCCCGGTCAGGCTATCCGGCCTGCCGACCAGGGCCGGCCACCCAGCACCCGTAGGCTCGCCACGGCCACTAAGGTGAGGCGGCATGCGCTCGCTCACCATCGTTCCCGTGCCCGGCCAGGGAGCCGAGGATGTGCTTATCGGGGCTGATGGAACGGCATACACCGGCACTGCTGACGGCTCGGTGTTCGCGGTGTCGCCCGATGGCAATCGGATCCGGCGCGTCGGCGCGACCGGCGGGCGCCCGCTCGGACTGGAGTGGCTCCCTGACGGCCGGCTGCTGATCTGCGACGCCAAGGCGGGTTTGCTCACCATGACCCTGGACGACGGGCGTGTCGACGTTCTGGCTGACGCGGTCGACGGGTCGCGGATGCGCTTCTGCAACAACGCCGCCGTGCTGGATGACGGCACGATCTGGTTCACCGACTCCAGCACGAAGTGGGGGATCGATGACTGGAAGTCCGACCTGATCGAGGACACGCGGACCGGACGACTGCTGCGCCTGACGCCCGGTGGCAAGCCCGAGGTTGTGCTGAACGGGTTGAGCTTCGCCAATGGCGTCGCTCGATCCGGCGGCGGTGATTTCGTGGTGGTCGCCGAGACCGGCCATCGCCGGCTGCGCAAGGTGATGACCGATACCGGTGCGGCCAGTCCCTTCGTCGACGACCTGCCCGCCCACCCCGACAACATTGCCCTCGGCACCGACGGCCTGATCTGGGTGACCTATGCATCGCCGGCCGACCCCGCGCTGGCGTTCCTGCAGACCAAGGCCAAGCCGTGGGTCAAGGCCGCCGTGCTGCGCGCACCCGAGGCGCTCAAACCCAAACCGAAGCGCACGGCGCGCGTGGCGGCATACGGACCGGACGGCACGCTCGCGCACGACATCGAATGCGACGCCACCGGGTGGCACATGGCCACCGGTGTGCGCGAGCATGACGGCCGCGTCTGGCTGGGCAGCCTGGTCGAGCCAGCCCTCGCGTGGTTCGCCCGGTGAGCCGTGGCTCCCCTGATCCTCAGCGACACGCTCGAGCTCAGCGCCGACCTCACTCAGCTCGGCGACGCGGCCTTCGACCGCGAACCGCTGGGCGGCGGCCCGCTCGTGCGGCTCCTGCTCACGCGTCCGGGCCAGGCCCGTCACCTCTCCGTGATCGCCAATGACGGCGGCCGGTTGGCCGGATGGATCATTGGATCGCAATCGGGCACAACGGGTTTCATCGATGCGTTCGCCGTTGGGCCGAGTCATCGGCGGCGCGGCGTCGCCACGGCACTGCTCGCCGAGCTGGAGTCGCGCTTGCGGTCCGTCGGTGCTCACGAGTTCGCGGTGGGTGGCAACGACCGGTTCTACGCCTGGCCCGGCGTGGACTCCGGCTATGCAGAGGCGCACGCCCTGCTGGGGGCTCGCGGCTACCGCGTCGTGGACCGGATCAGCAATATGGACCTCGCCCTCGACGGCGATTTCCGTATGCCGTCCCTCCCTCTCGCGAGTCCGCTCGGCCCGGTCTCGGCCCGGCGTGCGACCGCAGCCGACGCGGCGGCGCTGGCCGAGTTCGCGGCTCGGGAATTCCCCGACACGCCCTGGCAGCACGAAGTGCTCGTCGCCCTCGCCCACGACCCGCCGGGAGTGCACCTGGGCACGCTGCCGGACGGTCGGGTCGTCGGCTTTGCGTGCCATGGCACCTATCGACCGGATTGGTTCGGGCCGCTGGGCACCATGGGAGACGTTCGCGGCAGTGGTCTCGGGGCGGCCCTGCTGAAGCGCTGCCTCGCCGATCTCGCTGCGCCAGGCCACCCCGAGGCCCAGATCTGCTGGATCGGACCGGCCGACTTCTATAGCCGAACGGTCGGGGCGCGGATCCGGCGCCAGTTCACCGTCTTTGGGCGCACCCCCCATGGCGGGCCGGCCGGTGCGGCTGAGAGGGTGCCCTCATGACGGCGCTCGCTGTTGTCCCACTGCCACAGAGCGTGACCGAGACCGGCGAGAGCTGGCGGCTCGACAGCGACGTGACCATACCGGCGACCGGTCCCGATGGCCTGGTC
This sequence comes from Nostocoides sp., assembly GCF_035343835.1. Classification (NCBI taxonomy): domain Bacteria; kingdom Bacillati; phylum Actinomycetota; class Actinomycetes; order Micrococcales; family Intrasporangiaceae; genus Nostocoides; species Nostocoides sp. The sequence continues at coordinate 3,472 of NZ_DAOQZV010000096.1, forward strand.
GCACCCGTCGCCGAACTACTCGAAACCTATCTGCGCGGGGCGGGCGTCAACGTCCGCCGAACCAGCCAGACGGGTGCCAGCGGCATACGGATCGTGTTGACGCACAACGGATCAGGCGATGAGTCCTATCGCCTGACGACCGGTTCGGCAGGCTGCGTCATCGCGGCCGGCTCCCCCGCCGGGGTCGGGCACGGCATCCAGACGTTGCGCCAACTCCTGCCCGCTGTCTGGCTCGATGCGGCGGCACCGCGAGGGACGGCAGAGGTCCCGGGCGTCGTGATCGAGGACGCCCCGGCCTATGAGTGGCGCGGGGCGCTCCTCGACCCCGCCCGGCACATCATTCCGGTCGAGCATGTGCGCCGGTTCATCGACGCGATGGCGCTGCACCGGCTCAACCGGTTGCACTTCCACCTCACCGACGATCAAGGTTGGCGTCTGCCGGTGCCGTCCCGCCCCCGGTTGACAGGCGTCGGCGCCCGCCGCGCGCAGTCGCAGCGCTCGCTGGACAAAAGCGACCTCGACGGGACTCCGCATGCCGGCGCGTACACCCGTGCCGAGTTGACCGACCTGGTCGCCTGCGCCGAGGCGCGGGGGATCGTGATCGTCCCCGAGATCGACCTTCCCGGGCATACGACCGCGGCCCTGGCGGCCTATCCGGAGCTCGGCAACACCGACGTCTCCGGGCCGCACGGCGTCTCGTGCGTGTGGGGTGTGCACGACACCGTTCTCAACCTCGATCCCGCGACGCTGGGCTTCTGCGAGGACGTGCTCGCCGAGACGCTCGCGATCTTCCCCTCCCCGTGGATCCACATCGGTGGCGACGAGTGCCCGACCACCGAGTGGGAGCGGAGCGCGGCGGCTCGGGCGCGGTGTCGCGCCTTCGGGATTGAGGGCGTCGAGTTGGCCCAGGCCTTTGTCACCACGCGCCTGACCGACTGGCTGCGCGAGCGTGGACGGCGAGCCGTCGTCTGGGACGAGGCTGCCGATGAGGACCTCGCCCGCGACGTCATCGTCATGGCCTGGCGGCACCGGCGCTTCGGGCTCGGCGCGGCCGCCCGCGGGAACGACGTCGTCATGACCCCAAGTGACGCAACCTATTTCGACTGCTATCAGTCCGACGCGGCGGGTGAACCGCCGGCTCAGCCGGGCGTCACAACGCTCGCCACGGCATACGGCTATGCGCCGCGGCCGGCCGAGGCACCCCGCGAGGTGCGCGAGCGCATCATCGGCGCGCAAGGCGCACTCTGGGGCGAATATCTGCCGACCACCGAACGCCTAGACGACATGGCCTTCCCTCGCCTGTCTGCAGTCGAAGAACGTGCCTGGCGCGAGCAGCCGACGACGAATGCCGATTTCTCCCACCGCGCCCGCGTGCAGTTGGAGCGCCTGGCCGTGCTCGGCATCCGCGGCAGGACGCTCCCCGGTGCATAGCGCCCGGCGCCCGGCGCGCCTGTGGTGGTTGGGGCTGCCCGCGGTGCCCGTGCAGGGGTGGTGGCTGCAACGGACCATTCCGCGCTTCGCCGATGCCGATGGCGTGAGCGGCGTGGTCGGCACTGGTCCGCGCCGGATGCGGGTCGTCGCGCTCGGTGACAGCGTCACGGCCGGCTATGCCATTGGGCACCACCGGCTTTCGGTCGCGGGCCAGCTCGCACTGAGGATGTCTACGCGCTTCGACGCGACCGTCGAGTGGCAGTCGTGCGCCGTCAGCGGGGCGACGGCCGGTGAGGCGTTGCGCCTGGTCCGGAGCGAGGCGCTCGCCGACGCCGATCTCGTTTTTGTCTCCGTCGGCGTCAACGATCTGAAGAATCTGCATCGCGCCGCCCGCTTCCGTCGCGAACTCGGGGCACTTCTCGACGCGACGCTGGCGGCCGCTCCGCGCGCGAACGTATGCCTGCTCGGCATTCCCCCGCTCGATCACTTCCCCGCCTTTCCCAGGCCGCTCGCCGACGCCCTCGGCTGGCGGGGCCGGGTCTTCGACGCCATCGGTGTCGAAGAGGTTCGGCGCCGGGACCGGGCCCTGCGCATCCAGGCCGACGGTCCGCTCGGGCCGGAGATGTTCGCGGCCGACGGCTTCCACCCGAGCCCGACCCTGCACGCGGCCTTCGCCGATGCTGTGATGCGGGAGCTGGAGCAATCGGACTAGCGCGGCGGACCTAAACTCGTGGTCCAGTCCGGCCCCGTCCATTGGTCGTAGACCTATGCCATTTCTTAGGTTGAACAGTTAACTTCAGCCCATGGACTCAGTCTTCGACACCATCGCAGGCCTGCCGATTCACCCGCTCGTCGTCCACGCCGTCGTGATGTTGTTGCCGCTGAGTGCGATCGGGCTCATCGCCTGCGTGCTGCGCCCGGCCTGGCGCCACCGCTTCGGCATCCTCGTCGTGCTGGGCGCCCTCGGCGGCGCCGTGGCTGCGTGGGTCGCGGCGCAGTCCGGCGAGCAGTTGGCCGCTCGTGTCGGTGAACCAGCCGATCACGCAAAGTGGGGCGATCGCCTCGTGCCGTTGGCCTTTGCCTTCGGTCTGATCACGCTCTTCTGGTATGTCGCGCAACGGCGCTCGGAGTCCGGCACAGGGGCGGGGCGGGTCCTGGGGATTGTCGGCGCGCTGCTCGCCCTCGGCGTCATGGGCGTGACCGTCCTCGTCGGTCACACCGGAGCCACCGCCGCGTGGGCTGGCAAAATCACGTCGACCCCGAGCGGTGCCGGGGCCTCTTCGACGGCCACCTCATCGAGCACACCATCCCCGTCCAGCACGTCGCCGACGAGTTCATCGACTACGCCGGCCCCGTCGTCCTCGTCCAGCTCCGCGCTGACCCTGTCCGTCGTCGCCACGCACAAGACCCAGGCGGACTGCTGGGCCGCGATCAACGGCAAGGTCTACAACCTCACCGACTGGATCGGCCAGCACCCGGGCGGCGCCGAGCCCATCATCGGGCTGTGCGGCACGGACGCGACGAGCGCGTTCGCGGCGCAGCACGGGAGTCAGCAAGAGCCTAACGAGCGCCTCGCCCAGTTCCTGGTGGGCACCTTGGCCGGCTGAGCCGCCGGCCGACGCGATTGCCGGCCTCAGGCCGTGGTCGGGGCCAGATCGTCCAGGGGGCGCTGGAGCCAGAGCACGTCGTGCCAACGGCCGAGCTTCCACCCCATTTGCCGATACACCCCGACGTCGACAAAGCCCATGCTGCGGTGTAGAGCGACGCTCGCCGGGTTGGGCAGTGCGACCCCCGCGCACGCGGTCCGGAATCCTCGGTCGGCCAACTCCGGCAAAAGCACACGACAGAGTTGCGAGCCCAGCCTGCGTCCACGAGCGTCGCCCGCGAGGTAGACACACGTCGCTGGTCACCAGGCGGTCAGGCTCGACGGCGTGAACTCGATGACCGTGGAGAAGCGCGACGCCATCGCGTCGATCTCCGTGCCGAGCGCGGCGATGCCATCGGCGTACTTCTCGAGATGGGGGTCGCGAATCTGCTCCAACCACTGTGTCGACGTTCGCTCGCTCCTCACCGCGGTGCAGACCATTCGTCGCGCCAACCGCTCCTCGTCTTTGGCGCCTAGGCTTCCTCCGTGGACGTGGGGGACGCGGGTGTGGATCGCGCAGCCGTCAGGGCGCGCCTGACCCAAGAGCGGGACGCACTCGGGGCGATGGGCCGGGACCTGGCAGCAAGTTTCGAGGACATCGTCGGCGCCGCGAAGGACAGCAACCTCGATGACGAGCACGATCCGGAGGGCAGCACCATCGCCGCCGAGCGATCGCTCGTCGCCTCGCTCGGACGCTCGGCTGCGGAGGCGCTCATCGAGATCGAGCAAGCCCTCGCCCGCCTCGACGACGGGACGTATGGCGTGTGCCTCAGGTGCGGCGCCGCGATCAGTCCCGGCCGCCTCGACGCCCGCCCCGCCGCCGCGCTGTGCATCACCTGCGCTGGGCGGCCTCGCTGATTGTCCTCGTGAGTGCGCTATGCCGCACCTCCCACACACGCGTGGCTCGGGCGCACATCGGGTGGGGAAGCACAGGACGACAGCTGGCCGGGACCCGGCGAAGCGGGTTTGGCCTTCCCGCCGGTTCTTGCCGAATCGCGCGGATCGCGCTGGGTGAGTCCGGGGATCCCGTCGAAGTCAAGATCGGTGGAGACGATGGTGTCGAAGCCCGCATCCAGGGCGGTCGCGGCGTGGACCGCGTCCCGACCGCGAACGTGGCTGCGTGCCATCAGATCCCGAGCCGCACGCAGGACACCATCGGCTAGCACGGCACGGCAGTCAGCCCGCAGCGGGTGTTTTCCGCCGACCGCCAACACAAGGACGGCCGGGTCGAGAAATACGGGCATCACGGCGCAGCGAGCTTGCGCTCGATCTCGCGCGTGGACGCCGCCTTGAGGTCGCTCGGGTCTTCACCCGGGGCCGCGCCGGCCGGCCCGGGTCACTGGCGCTCGGCGAGGGCGGCGAGCCGATCGATTGAGGCGCGCAGATCGGCCGATGTCGTCTGCCGGTGACGGGGCCAGCGGGCTTCGTCGGTGACGCCCGTCCAGTCATACGTATGCCGCACCAGCGTGCCGCCGTCGGCGAGCGGCTCGAGATCCCAACGCCAGATGTGGCCGGGGGGCTCGTGGCCGGCGTCGGCGGTGAGCCACGCGACGGTGCGGCCCTCCTCGAAGGCGACGATGCGGTTCTCCTTGGACTTGCCCTTGGTGGTCCGCATCCCGAAAACGTCGCCGACGGCCCGCACCCGCGCGGAGGTCGTGGCGACGTCGAGGTTGTCATTGCCGTCCCACTGGGGCTGGCGCGCCGGGTCGGCGATCAACTCGAAGATGGTCGCCGCCGGCGCGTGCACCTCGCGTTCGGCGATGACGATCCGTTCCTCGGTGTCCATGCGGCCATCCAAGCACGGGTTCACAGGGTGATGCTGACGACGGCCCGGCGCTTCGACGGGCGGTGGACGAGCTCGAACCCGGCCGCGAGGTAGACGCTCAGCGGCCCGGGATGTTCCTCGCCCCACGTCGCATCGGGCACCGTGATCGGGTAGGCCTCCAGCCGCCTGGCCCCGCGCTCGCGGGCGAAGTCCACCGCGGCCGCGGCCAGCGCGCGGGCGACGCCCTGACCACGTGCGCCGACTCGGGTCAGGATGCAGGTCACCGCCCAGACGTCGTTGTCGGTGCGGTCTTCGGCGCGTCCACGCCAGGCCGTCTGGTTGGAGTTGCGCACCAGCCCGACGTATGCCGTTCGCGGCGCCACCGCGCACCACCCCACCGGCGCACCGGCGAGCCGGGCTATCAGGCCGCTGGTGCCCGGAGACTCCGGGTCGCCGCACGCGCTCTGGTCGCGCAAGGCGGCGATCCGGGCCTCGACCGGGGTATTGCCGAAGGCCTCGCCCGGTGCGAGCCGGTAGCGCTGGCACTGGCAGTCGGCGGCGTTGCCGCGCGCGCCGAAGATGGTGGTCAGTTCCTCGCAGCTGGCCTGGTTCGCCGGGGCGATCTCGATCGGCATACGGCAATGATGCGGCACGCAGCCTCAGCCTGCTCCGATCCGAGCGGCCAGTTCATCTGCGGTGGCGCCCACCCGCTCGCGCAACTCGGTGGGCCAGGTCTCGTCGGCATAGGTGCTGGTCAGACACAGGGTGCGCGTGTGGGTAAGAACCCGTGCCGGGGCGCCACGCAGGCGTCGGACCGCCCACGCAGCTGCCGTGTCTTTAGGGAGCAGGCGGCCGGTCTCGGCGGTGTACCAGATGCGGGCCAGCGTGAGCAGGACATTGCGTGCGTCGCCGGTGAGATCGGCGCGCAGCCCGGGAACGGCATCGCGGCCGGAGCGCACAAGGTCGGCGCGCGGCACCGGGTCGAGCAGGTTGCCGGGCGGCGGACCCGCCAGGGGGACGGCGTAGGCCGCAAGCACCTGCGTCAACTCGACAGCGAGATGTGGGCACGGCGCCGGGTCCCACGCGTGATCGGCCGGGAACCACTCGCCATACGCGAGGTCCGCGATCGGCGGGTAGTGCCACGGGACTACCTGACTGCGGACCACGATCGTCATCTCGACAGGACGGCAGGCCGGATCGCCTTCGCGGTCCGCGCGCAGTCGGGCCACAAGCGTCGCTCGCTGGCCTGGCGTCAGGCTCTCCCGGACGACGGCAAGGACATCGATATCGCTGGCCGGCCGCAACCCGCCGTCGACGGCCGAGCCGTAGCGGTAGATCCCGACCACACCGTCACCGGCGACGCCCAGAATCGCGCGCGCGACACCTGCCGCCTGGTCCACGCCCACAGTCGATCCACTTTGGCACTCTGCCACGCGGCACCGACAACGGCCCGAATCTGCGGGCAGGCGGTGGCCGGTGCCACCCGGAAGTTCCCTGCACATCCGCCTCTCGATAGCCGCGACGGCGTCGCCTACCCTCGGTGCGATGAGCAGCGAACTGGCCCGCGCGGCCTACGAGACCTTGGAGCCCTATCACGTGCTCGCCTACTTCAACCCGTATGCCGGCGCCGCTGCCCGGCGCGCCGGGTTGGACGAGCTCGGGCTCTATGTCGGGGCGCGCGGGGCACCGCTGGGCCGGTGCCCGTCGGCGGTGGTGACCGCGACCTTCGCCAACTTCACGCCGGCCTATGTCCACCATGGCTGGAGCCAGGCCCTCAGCGTCGGCCTGCCCGCCGCGGAAGCCGCTCGCACCGAGGCCCTCGACCACGCGCTGCGCGATGCCCTGGGCGAGCGGATCGACGCCGCGGAGCTGCGAACGATCGTCGGTGCCCTGCGCGTCGGCATCGTCGAGGCCCCGTATGCCGGCCGCCCCCTCGCCGCCGCCTGGGCGGCCCACCCGTGGCCGGACGAGCCGCACCTGCAGCTCTGGCACGCCATCTCGGTCGTGCGTGAGCACCGCGGCGACGGACACCTCGCCGCGCTGACGCTCGCAGGCTTGACGCCCGTGGAGACCCTTGTGCTTCACGAAGCCCCTCACCCCAACCCGGCGGTTCGCCGGCGCACGATGGGCAAGAAGGGCTTGTTGCGCACACGCGGATGGACCGAGGACGACTGGGACGCAGCGTCGGAATCCTTGCGGGAGAAGGGGATCCTCGATGCCGAGGGGGCGATGACGGCGGCGGGGAGCGGCCTCTACGACCGCCTCGAGGCACAGACCGACGCCGCGGCCGCGACGCTGTGGGCCGCCGTCCCCGAGGCCGACGAGACGCTGCGCCTGGCGCGTCCCTTCGTCAAGGCCGTCATCGACATCGGCTATCTGCCGGGCACCAAACCGCGCGCCACGACCCCCGACTGACGTCCCGACGGTCGGCCGTCGTCGGCTGGCTGACAGGATGGTCGGGGGCGGACGCCCGTTCGGTAGGGGCCGGCGTGCGGCTGCCGCAAGCTGCCGCCGGGCCCGCTCGATGGCAGCATTTTGTGCTCACGACGTCGGAAACTTGTACCTTCGGCGGACTGTGGGGATCGAGGGGCGGCACCAGAGAGGCGGGATGACGTGGCAGGGATTGGCGGTTTCGCGCGCAATGGCGAGGGCGTGACGATCGGGCGCACGGCGGCCGAGGCCGTCTGGCTGCCGGCGGCCGGCGAGGTGCTGAGCGCGGTGGCGGGCACGGCATACGGGCTGATCACGCAGGCGGATTTCGCAGCGGCGATCCAGGGCCGCACCGGGGTGAGCGCCAACCCGGCGTTGGCCAAGTGGCTCGGGCCGTTCCTCGTGCGCGCCGCGCAGGAGTGCCTCGCCCTCGGCCGGCCGCCGCTCGTGGCGCTCGTCGTCGAGGCCGACAGCGGGCGGGTCGGACTGGCGTATGACGGCGTGG
>NZ_DAOQZV010000097.1:0-11214 GCF_035343835.1 Nostocoides sp.
GTCGTCATGGAGTCAGTGTCTCAAGAATCCCTGGACGATCGCTGAACGGCTCTAGAACCGCACCTGGGCGCCCATGACGACCGTGCGCCCGATCGGCAGCCGGAAGTAGTCGACCGGCGTCGCCGCGTTGTGCGCGAGCCCGACGAACAGCCGTTTGCGCCACCCCGCCATCCCCGGGCGATCCGAGCGGTGGATGGTGATCTTGGACACGAAATAGACCGCGCTGTCGAGTTCGGCGTCGAGCCCTTGCTCGATGGCCAGCGCCAAGGCGGCGGGGACGTCCTGATCGTCCTGGAAGCCGAAGGCGAGCGCCACGTGCGAGATGTGGTCATAGGGATCGCCCAATGTGTCGATCGCGATTCGCTCGCCGAGCGGGATGTGCGGAACATTCCGCACCCGCGCCGACACGATGACCGTGCGTGCGTGGATGACCTGATTGAAGTTGATGTTCTCCCGCAGGGCCAGGGGCACGGTCTCGGCATTGGGATGGAGGAAGAAGGCAGTGCCGTCGACATGCGCGAGGTGTCCCGAATGCATGACGTCGAGGAAGGGGAGCAGCTCACCCTCGAGGCTGACGCGGCGCGCGGTGACCAGGGTCGTCCCCCGCCGCCACGTCATCATGACGAGGCTGATGGTCGCGGCGACCAGGAGCGGCAGCCATCCGCCGTGGAGGACTTTCGCGGCGTTGCCGGCGAAGAAGTTGACCTCGAGAACCCCGAACGACAGGGCGAACGCGGCGATCTGCCAATGCTGCCAGCGGTGGCGCGCCGCGGCATACACACAGAAGAGGCCCGTGGTGAGCATGAGGTCGAGGGTGACCGCGACGCCGTATGCCGTGGCGAGCTTCTCGGAGGCCCGGAACGTCAGCATGAGCAACAGGACGCCGCCGAAGAGGAGCCAGTTGACCGACGCGATATAGATCTGTCCGCTCTCGCTGTGGGACGTATGCCGCACGGTCAGGCGAGGCAGGTAACCGAGCCGTTCCGCCTGGCGTGCGACCGAGAACGCACCGGAGATGACCGCCTGGCTCGCGATGATCGTGGCGGCGGTCGCCAGCACGACGAGCGGCAGCGACATCCAGTCGGGCGCGAGATGGAAGAAGGGCGAGACCGCGGTCTCGGGGTGATGGAGGATCTGCTGCGCCTGACCGAGGTAGTTGAGCGTCAGGCACGGGAAGACGAGCCAGAACCACGCGCGGAGGATCGGGGTGCGGCCGAAGTGGCCCATGTCGGCATACAGCGCCTCGGCACCGGTGACCGACAGGACGACCGCGCCCATGGCGATGAACGCGATGAACGGGTGGCGGAAGGCGAAGCCCACGGCGTGATGGGGCGAGAGCGCCCCGAGCACGTGCGGGTCCGCGATGATGTGCGGGATCCCGAGCGCGCCGAGGGCGAGGAACCAGATGACCATGACCGGCCCGAAGAGCCGCCCGACCTTCTCGGTCCCGAACCGCTGTCCGGCGAACAACACGGCGATGATCGTCACGCCGATCGGTAGGACGTACTTCTCCAGTCCCGGCGAGGCGACCTTGAGGCCCTCCACCGCGGAGAGCACCGAGATGGCCGGCGTGATGAGGCTGTCGCCGAAGAACAGCGAGGCCCCGATGACCCCAAGGATCATGACCAACCCGAAGCGTCGCCCACCCTGGGGCACGAAGCGCCGGGTCAGATAGGCGAGCGAGAGGATGCCGCCCTCGCCGTCGTTGTCGGCCTTGAGGATGAACATCAACTGCTTGATCGAGACGATCAGCGTGATCGACCAGAACACCATCGAGATGACGCCATAGACATTGGCCTCGGTCGGCTTCACCGCCCCGTCGTCGATCGTGAAGACGGTCTGCATCGCATAGAGCGGGCTGGTGCCGATGTCACCGAAGACGACGCCGAGCGCCGCGAGGACGAGGGCGGACACGTTGCCGTGTCCGCCGCCGTGCCCGGTCTCGTCAACTGAGTGCGACGGCTCCGTCGCGGCTGTGGTCACGAGGCCACATGGTATGCCGCCGGTCGTCCTCGAGCGCCGTCAGGCGGTGTTCATCCAGGTGCGGACGTTCTCGAGGACCTCCTCGCTGAGCCGGACCCCGAAGTTGGTCTCGAGTTCCGGGTCACCGGCCACGTGGACTCCGACGATCGTCTTGCCGATGGGGAGTTCCAGGTCGGCGACGATGGCCGCGCCGCTCTCTCCCCGGAAGGTGTTGATCCGATAGAAGAGGAAGTGCTCGAGATCCTCGGGGCGGATCGGGCCCATGTCGGTCCACATCGTGTCTGCCGGCCGCTTGTCGCCCGGATAGCCGGTGATCCGGGCGAGATCCGGCAACTCGATATCGCCCGCGGCATACATCCCCATGATGGGATTCGGAAGGGCGTCGCGCAGCCGGACCACGGCGTAGTCGTACGTATACAGAGTGACGTCTCCGACATTGCCCCCCGACTCGTTGGGGTTGGGCGGACTCTTGGTGAAGTAGTCCTCGGTGATGAACGCCCGGGTCGCCGGGACGAATCCTCCAGGGAGGGTGTCGCCGTCTCGGCTCCGGGCGAACCAGATATTCCTCGCCCAGCCGCCGATATCGTTTCCGAAGACGTTGTGCGCGGCCGTGAGGAGGTGGTGGCGGTCGATCAGGGTGGCCGTCCCCGTGTAACGCCCCCCATTGGGGAAATCCATGATCAATTGGCCGAATGTGGACCACGGATACGTCGTGGTATCGGTCACGCGGCGTCGCGTGTCGGGGGGAAAGACGATCTGGGGCAGCGGGCCCGCTTCTGCGGACGTGGGGGTCGTGGCTCCGGTCCATGCAGTCCCGGCAAGCGCGTGACCCGCGCGCTGGAAGGTCGAGGTCTGTGCGGTCATTCCTTGCTCCTTGGAATCTCTTGCCGGCTGGCGGTCAGCTCGACCACATATGTGGCCGGCGCCGTGCCCAGCCGGGCGATGATGTCCTGCCGCAATCGCGAGTAGACCGTCTCGTTCAAGGTCATCTGGACCGAGCGGAACTGCGCGAGAAAGGCCAGGGACCAGGTGAAGAACGTGGTCAGCTCCTGGTGGAGCTGCCAGGCGACAGCCACGGCGGCGATCGTCGGATCGCGTGTGGCCAGCGCAGCCGCGGGGATGAACATGGCACGGTCGGCGCCGGCGATGCTGCGACCCCAGACCTTCATGCCCGGAGCGGTGGGGGGCAGCTTCTGGGCCACCGCCATCCCCCCGGCGCACAGCTGGGCGGCCGATGTCGGCAGCAGACCCGTGACGAGTGCCGGCCACTCCGTCCCGAGGGGAAGCTCGCGACCCGGTGGCCGGTTGTCGCGTTCGACGATCCAGCCGACGCCCTGCAGCACGTCGAGCCACACGCTCATCCATGCGTCTGGTGCGGTGCGCCGGTCATTCTGCGCGTCTGCCGCCAGCTGGGCGAACAACAGCGAATAGGTCACATCCGCGGCAGGTTGAGTGGGCATGGCGCTGTCGTAGGCGATCAGGATGCCCTGATTGACCTGCGTGCTTCCCCCGACCGCGACCACCGCCGGTTCGGGGTGGTCACTTGCCGCGGTGGCGGCGGGTGGCAGGCCGCCGAGCTCGATCGACGCGATGTCGGCCGGGTTCATCGCCACGACCGACTCAGCTCGGGAACTTCAGTGGAATGTTGAGGACCAGGTCCTTGGCGAGGTCACCGAGGCGTTCGACGATCTCCTTGCGCACCGTCTTGTAGACGTCGTCGTTCAGCACGAACTTGCCGGCGGCCTGCTCGATCTTGACCGATGTCTTGCTCCACTCGAACCACAGGAACCGGGAGGTGACCTTGTTCGCGGTGAATTGCAGGCCCGCCAGGACCATGACCACATCGCCGTTGGGCAGCTGGTCGACGGGGAAGATCTGGAAGGTGCCATTGCTCCCGTTGTTGGAGTTGGAGTCCCAGACTGCGATCTGCTTGGAGTCATCGGACAGGCTCTTGAGTCCGTCCATGGTCGCCGCGACGATGGCGACCTCGTTCGCCGTCGCGATGGCGGCCAGGATGTCAAGCACGGCCTCGTTCATCGTGAACGTGGACTTCTCTGAATTGTAGGCCTTGAAGGCGAAGGCGGGGTTGATCCAGCCGATCTGGCCGAGCACCTCGGTGTACCGAAGATACCACTTCATCGGATCGGTGAACTTGTCGTAATCGTAGTTCGCGGCGAGTTGGGCGAAGAGTGTCGAGTTCTGGACATCGCTCTTGCCCTGGCCGCTGAGCTTCTCGGTGAACGAGGTCAGACTGCCGGCGTTGACACTACCGCTCTTGGTGTTATCGGCCGCGAGCGAGCCGTCATCCTGCCCGTCCGCCATGGCGCGGGCCGCGGCGATCCGGTCCAGCATTTCTGCGAGGTCGTCGCGGGTGGGAAGTTGGGTCTGGCGAACGAAGTCCAGGGCTTTGTCGGACATACCTGTTCCTTTCCTCGGTGAGCCATTTCGGCCTGCCCTGTCACCGTGCTGCCATTCGCAGGTGGGCGTCAATCCCGGAAACCGATGGAAAAGATGGGAGAATACTGGAGGCGGGCGGAGGAGCACGGGGACATCGTCTGGACATCGACCAGCGGATGCGAAACCACGGAGACCTCGCTAGGGTCGCCATCACGGTCAGGGCACGGCCGCGATCCCGAGGAGGGCGATGTCGACGTGGTGGAGGGTCCGCCCATTCGGCTGACGCTCTTCGGACCACTCGCGCTCACCGTCGAGGGGGAGCCGGTTCGCGGCCTGCGTAGCCGCAAGGCTGTCCTCCTGCTCGCCTTGACGGCCACGGACGACACGATGACCCGCGACGAGGCGGCGGCGCTTCTCTGGCCGGACCTGGAACGGACACACCGGCGCGCCGAGTTCTCCCGTGTGGTCTATGACCTGCACCGGCGGCTCGGTCCCGTCCTCGGCCGACGCGGGGGTCCACTGCGCTTGGATCCGCACCTCCTCGGCCATGACCTGCTCGACCTCGCGGCGGCGGAGGCGAGCGACGACCCTGAGTGCTGGCGTGCGGCGCTCACGAGGTTTCGCGACCCCTTCCTCCAGGATGTGCCGGCGGGTGGGCCGCTGCGCGACTGGGCCGACGACCACCGCCGGCGCCAGGATGCCCGGCTGGCCGCACTCACCCGTCGGGGCGTGCAGCACGACCTCCTCGATGACCTCGCCGCCGTGGCTGCTCCGTCCCGGCTTCCGGTCCCCCTGGGCCCCCTCTTCGGTCGCGAGGACCTCGTGCGGGAGGTGCTCGATGCGGTGGCCTCTCCCGGTCCGGCGTTGATCACGCTGGTCGGCGAGGGCGGGATCGGCAAGACCCGGGTGGCCCTGGACGTCGCCCAATCCGCGCGCTCCGACGCCGCATTCGACACCGTGGGCTTCGTCGCCCTCAACGCCGTGCGGCATGCGGACTTCGTCATCGAGTCCGTATGCCGTGCGCTCGGCACGACGGGCGGCTCGCGTCCGTGGGAGGCCGTCCGCGCCCGGGTGGAGGGTCGACGCGTGTTGTTGGTCCTGGATAATGTCGAGCAGATCGACGACATGTGGACCTGGATCCGCCGCACCCTGGACAGCTTCCCCACGCTGTGCCTGCTGGCCACGGCACGTCGCCCGGTCGGCCTGGTCGGCGAGCAGCTGATCCCTGTGCGCGAACTCGACCCGAGCACCGCAGCCACGCTGCTCGGCTACCAACTGCGCAAGAGCGGGGTCCCGGAACGGGACCGGCCCGACGACGCCCGACTGCGCGCCCTGTGTGACCACTTGGACGGCTTGCCGCTCGCGATCGAACTGGCCGCGGTCGCCGCCGGACGCGTTGGCTGGGCGGGCCTGGTCGACCGGGTATTGGAAGAGATCACCGTCAACCCTGCCGGCGAGCGCGATCGACCCGAACGACATCGCACCCTGAGGGCGGCGGTCCACTGGAGCTACCGGCTGACACCACCGGCGAGCCGGCGGGTCTTCGCCGACCTGGCGACCTTCGGTGGCGCGGCCGATGTCGACGCGATCGCCGCGGTCTCCGGGCGCTCACCACGGACCACGCGGATGGCACTCGAGGACCTGGTCGCCATCGGTCTGGTGCGGCGCCGGTCCACCGGTGTCCAGGCCCAGCCCTACTACGGATTGCGACAGTCGGTGATCCCGGTCGCCGAGGAACTGCTCGATCGCGGTGGGCGAGCAGCGCTGGTCGAGGCGCGGCATACGGCCCATTTCCTCGCCCGCGCCGAGGCGACCCGCCGTGGCGGACGCGATGCGAGCGGGCGGAATCAGTTGGACCGAGTGGAGGCACTGGACGGCGATATCCACGAGATCCGCCTGGCCATGCAGCGAGCGGCCGGACGCGGGACGGTCGAGATCGCCGCATGGTGCCGGGCCCTCAGCCTCTACTGGAAGGTGCGGCACCACGACCACGAGGCGCGTCGCTGGCTGGACTGGACCCTGGCTCGACGCGCCGACCTGCCGACCTCGACCACGGCCGCGCTCTTGATCGATGCCGTCTTCGTCGACGACAAGCTCGGCGACCGAAGCGCGGCGGTCCGGCACGCGGGCGAACTCGCCGCCCTCGCCGTCACCAGCGCCGACCCGGAGATCCATCTCTGGGTCCGCGCGCACGCCGCGGGGCGCGCCCTATTCGACGGCGACGCCACCCGGGCCAGGAACGCGGCCGAGTCCGTGGCGCAGGACGCCCAGGCCGCCGAGCACCGCGAGGTCGGCGTCACGATGCTGGCGACCCTCATGTATGCCGAGATCCTCACCGGCGATCTCCGCGCGGCGGCACGGGCGGCCGACCGCGGCCTCGCTGCGTGCGACGAGGCGGCTGACATGATCTGGCGTCCCGTCCTCCTGGGCGGTCTGGCCAGGGTTCGGCTCGTGGAGGGAGATCCCGCCGGTTCGGCCAGGCACCTGATGTCAGCACTCGAGCTCACGGTCCGCGTCGGCGATGCCTTCCACGAGAGCCCCGTCTTCCTGGAGGTGGCCGGATGCCTGACAGCGTTGGGCCAGTTCGAGGCCGCCGCGCGGACGCTCGGGACACTCGCGCACATCCAGCGTCAGGCGGGGATCGTCACGATGGTCACCGACATCGACCCCGACGCCCTCGCCGGCCGGATTCGCGAGGCGATCGGGGGAACCGACTTCGAGACCCAGTTCGCCGCGGGCGAGCGGCTCACGGCGGCCGTCGCGGCGGAACAGCTCCGGGTCGTGCTCAGCCCTTGAGCTTGTAGTCCTCGAGCAGGCGTCGGCCGATGATCATCTTCTGGATCTCGGCGGTTCCTTCGCCGATCAGCAGCATCGGGGCCTCGCGGTAGAGCCGCTCGATCTCATACTCCTTGGAGTAGCCGTAGCCGCCGTGGATGCGGAAGGACTGCTCGACGACATCGGCGCAGTTCTCGGCGGCGAGGTATTTCGCCATGCCGGCCTCGAGGTCGTTGCGGGCGCCGGAGTCCTTCAGGCGCGCGGCCTTGACCATCATCTGGTGGCTGGCTTCGACCTTGGTCGCCATGTCGGCGAGCCGGAAGAGGATGCCCTGGTGTTCGGCGATCTTCTTGCCGAAGGTCTCGCGCTGCTGGCTGTAGGCGATGCCGAGTTCGAAGGCGCGCATCGAGACCCCGCACGCCCGGGCGGCGACGTTGACACGGCCGACCTCGACGCCGTCCATCATCTGGTAGAAGCCCTTGCCCGGCTCGCCGCCGAGGATCTGGGCCGAGGTGGTGCGGTGGCCGGTGAGGACGAGTTCGGTGGTGTCGACCCCCTTGTAGCCCATCTTGTCGATCTTGCCGGGGACCGTGACGCCCTGCGCGGTTTCGCCGAAGCCGGCGGTCTTGTCGATGAGGAAGGTCGTCATGTTCTTGTAGGGGCTGCTCGACTCGCCCAGGTCGGTGCGCACGAGGACAGCGACGAGGTTGGAGGAGCCACCATTGGTCAGCCACATCTTCTGGCCGTCGATCACCCAGTCGTCGGTATCGCCCTGCCGCACCGCCTTGGACTTGATGGCGGCCACATCGGAGCCGAGGCCGGGCTCGGACATCGAGAACGCCCCGCGGATCTCACCGGTCGCCATCTTTGGCAGGTAGTGCTGCTTCTGCTCCTCCGTGCCGTGCTGGATGAGCATGTAGGCGACGATGAAGTGGGTGTTGATGATGCCGCTGACCGACATCCAGCCGCGGGCGATCTCCTCGACCGTCAGCGCGTAGGTGAGCAGCGACTCGCCGAGCCCGCCGTACTCCTCGGGGATCATCAGGCCGAAGATCCCCATCTCCTTCATGCCCTCGACGATCTCGGTGGGGTATTCGTCCTTGTGCTCCAGGTCGGTCGCGACGGGAATGATCTGCTCGTCGACGAACTGTCGGACGAGATTGAGCAGTTCCTGCTGCTCCTCGGTGAGATTCTCGGTCGTCTGGAGCCGGGACATGCGTCGATCGCCACCTTGCGTCGGGGATTTCGGGCCTCACGCCAGTATGCCGAGACGCGCCTCGCGCGCCTACGCGTCCCGGGTGTGAGGCTAGGCACGCATGGGTCCCGGGAGGAGCCCAAGGCGGCTCTGGACAATTGGCCAGGTCCTTAACCACATAGCCGCCCACCTGCGGATATATCGTGCTGAGGCGGCCGCGCGGGCTGGGGAGCGAACCCCCCGCGGCGATTTCCAGAACCCGAAAGGCATAGGTCATCCATGTCGGAACGTAACCAACACCCCTCCCGCCGCACCATCGCCAAGGGCGCCGCGTGGACCAGTCCCGCACTCCTGATGGTCGCGGCCTCCCCGGCATTCGCCGTCTCCCCCAAGCCGGATCTCACCACCACGATCACCCCGGCGACGTCGACGACCCACACCAATGGTGCGGTGTCGGGGGTGACCTACACGATGACCAACAGTGGCACCGCCGCGACCAACGGTCAGACGCTCATCTACACCATTCAGAAACCGACCACCGGCACGCTGACGCTCGGCACCCTTCCGGCCGGATGGTCGCTCTCCAGCGAGAATGGCACGTCCTACACCCTGGTCTACACGGGCACGCTGGCCGCCGGCGCCTCGGCTCCGGCGATCCCGGCCACCTATGTCGCCGGCCCGACTGCGGGGACCGTCTCGCTCACGGCCGCGGTGGCCCTCGGAGCGGGTGGCGAGGTTGTCACGAGCAACAACGCCGCGTCCGCGTCCGTGACCGTGACCGCATCCGCGGCCTGCAAGTCGACCACCATGACCTGGGCGGCCAGCACGACCAAGACGACGAACCCCTACGACTTCCAGGTCACCGGGACGACCTACCCGCTCTATGCTCGCGTCACCTACACCGAGACGGCGGCCCAGGACACGAACACGACGAAGTACCAGTTGACTCGGGGCAAGAACGCATGGGGCCAGGTGTCGGCTGACTTTTTCGGCAACCTGTCCTACAACCAGTACGCCATCAACACCACCGGCGGCGGCAACGACCTCATCCTCAGCCAGAAGGCCGGCACCGGCGCAACGACGGTCACGGTCAGCTTCTACCAAGACGCAGCTCGCACCATCCCGGCCTACGTCAACAACCTGGTGGTCCCGCTCGACGACTTCTCGACCCAGCGGACCTACCCGGGCGGCACCTATGACCCCACCTGGTCCTACCAGGAACTCTGGTCGGTCTCCGGCGCTACGGCTACGGGTGCGGTCACGCCCACCAAGACCGCTTTGCAGAATCCCTACAACGCCACCTCCACGCTGGCCAATGTCTCCGGCTCCGGCACACTGGCCGACCCGTGGAACTTCCCGGTCGCGTTGACCAACTCCAGCCGCAACCAGGTCGGCGGCAACCTCATCACCTCCTTCTCCTCTCCGGTCACCTCCGTGACGGTGACCTACGGATCAAACTCCACCATGACGGGCCGCCAGAGCGCCGGCCTGGGCCAATTCACCCTCTGCTACTGACCGGCGTTCCGCCCGAGAGGTGCGTGCGGCCGGGAAGCCCGACGGGCTCCCCGGCCGCGCTCGTGTCGAAACGATTTGAGCGTCGCTGACCGAGGGCGGACAATGGTGCCCCGTGCGTCGCTTCTTCTCCCCCTATCGCGTGCTGAAGGCGATGCCGCAGACCGGCCACTTCCTGCTGGCGGCGTATGTCGCGCGGATGGGGATGGCGATGTTCGGCGTCGCCATCGTCGTCATGATCGCGACGCGCCGGGAGTCGTATGCCGTAGCCGGCGCCGTCTCCTTCGTCGGCCTCGCCTCGATGGCCGCGGGCGGGCCGATGCTCGCCCGGATGGTCGACCGCTACGGGCAGCGGCGCATCGCCCTGCCGGCCGGACTGCTGGCCCTGGCCGGACTGCTGGCCCTGGCCCTCGAGACCTATCTGGGTGCGCCGACATGGGTGCTGCTGGTGACGAACACCTCGAGCGCCCTCGCGCCCGCGGTCGGGACGCTCGTGCGATCCCGCTGGGCGCATGTCCTCGACGCGGATCCCGCGGCGCTGCATGTCGCCAACTCGTTCGAGCAGGTCAGCGAGGAGTCCTGCTTCGTCCTCGGGCCCGCGCTGGGGGCCGGCCTGGCGACAGCCGTCTTCCCCGAGGCGGGCTTGTTGGTGGCGGTCACGCTGTTCGGCATCGGCTTTCTCGCGCTGATGAGCCACCGGATCAGCGAGCCACCGGTGCACACGGCAGTCGAGAGTCATCCGCTCGGCGCGTTCCGGGCGGCGGGGCTCGTGCAACTCGCGGTCACGCTCATGCTCACCGGCGCGGTGTTCGGGTCGATGGACGTCGTCGTGCTCGCGTATGCCGATGCCGAGGGCGTCAAGGCGTGGGGCGGGCTGTTGCTCGGGCTGTTCGCCGCGGGATCGCTGGTCGGCGGTCTCGTCTATGGCCTGGTCGAGGTCGCCGGGCCGGTCGCTCACCGGGTGACGTGGTGGACGTGCGCGATGTTCGCTGGGCTCCTGCCGCTGCTGTGGGTGCCGGGGGTGCTGATGCTCGGGGTCAACGGCTTCATTGCCGGCCTGTTCATCGCGCCGACGTTGATCACGTCGATGTCGCTGTGCCAGCGACTGGTTCCCGCCGCACAACTCAACGAGGGGATGACGATCGTCGTCACCGGGTTGCTCATCGGTGTGGGGATCGGGTCGGCGATCGCCGGGCAGATGGTCGAGGATCAGGGTGCGCACGCGAGCTTCGCAGTCCCGGTGATCGCCGCGGCGCTCGCGTTCGTCCTCGCAGTGATCGGGCGCGCTCGGTTGCGCCGCGCCGAAGCGGCTGCTGTGGCCGTGGCCGGCGGCTCAGCCGGCGGGGGTGACC
>NZ_DAOQZV010000098.1:0-11180 GCF_035343835.1 Nostocoides sp.
CTGGCTCAGGCGGCGCGGGCCGGCGCGGCGTTGGCGACCTTCTTCGCGTGCTGCAGCCCGAGCAGGGCGAGCAGGGCCATGGCGGCGGCGCCCACGAAGGCGGCGACGGCGGCATACGTCATGATCTTGGCCATCGTGCCGAAGGCGTAGGCGTTGAGCAGCAGGCCACGCAGGGTGTTGCCCATGAAGAGGCTCTGGCGCAGCTGGCCGAGCTCGGCGAGCTTGGTCTGGTCGGCGTTCTTGTCCTTGCTCAGGGTGATGAACTCGCCGGAGACATCCTCATAGGTGCGGCCGCCGGACGACTTGTCCATGTGAACCTTGATGTAGTGCTCGGCGAAGGCGCGGGCCTGATCGCCCGTGGTCATCTCCTGGCCGGCGTACTGCTCGAGATAGGGCTTGATCAGCGGGTCCTCGATGGCCGGGCCGGACGGCATGGTGATGTCCTGCTGCTTGAGCTGATCGTGGACATTGCTGTTGGTGAAGTTCGCGCCCCAGAGCAACAGGCCGCCGCCGACCAGCAGCAGCCCGGCCAAGGCGAGGCCGAGGTAGGAGATGAGCTTGTCGAGTGTGCTGCGCACGGGGGTTCTCCCTGTGGTTTCCGGGGAGAGCCCTGCGGTGTTGGGCCCTTTGGGTGAGCCCCGGGCCGGCGTGGTGTCCAGCAATATCGACTATAGGCGTCGTTCTTGACCTTTCAACTGAGCTGAGCCTAGCCTCAGCCGCGCCTCGGGGGCGCGTCCGTGCTGGTCAGCGGGCCTAAGGGCCCGGAACGACGAACCGCCCGGACCTCGTTGGTGAGGGCCGGGCGGTTCGCGGGTTTGGTCAGCTGAAGCTGTCGCCGCAGGCGCAAGAACTGCCGGCGTTGGGGTTGTCGATGGTGAAACCCTGCTTCTCGATCGTGTCGGCGAAGTCGATCGTCGCGCCCTCGAGATAGGGAGCGCTCATCCGGTCGACGACGACCTCGACACCGCCGTAGTCGCGCACGAGGTCACCGTCGAGGGTGCGCTCGTCGAAGTAGAGCTGGTAGATCAGCCCGGAGCAGCCGCCGGGCTGGACGCCGACGCGCAGGCGCAGGTCGTCGCGGCCTTCCTGCTCCAGCAGGGACTTGACCTTGTCGGCGGCGACATCGGTCAGGACCACGCCGTGGGTGGTCGTGGTCGTCTCGTCCTGAACGGTCATGAGTGGGGTCCTTCGCTGTGTGTTCGGTGGATCGACGTCCTTCTGCCGATGCAAACAGCATCCGGGGCGCCGAATGTTCCCGCGTGTCCTAGCAGGATACGCGCCGAGGCGTCAGATCAGGGCCGCGGCGGCGGCGACCACGTCGCGGCCACCCGGGCAGCCCGGGCGCGCAGCGTGCCCACCGGATCGGTCATCGCCGCCTCCTCCTGGGCGGGGGTGCCGGCCACGGCATACACGCCGCTCAGGCCGATACCCATGCTCTCGCGGCGGCCGACGAGCGCCTGCCCGGCGATCACGATCGTGGGTGTGGCTGCGGCCAAGGCGCACTCGGCGACGCCGGCGACCACCTTGCCGCGCAGGCTCTGCCAGTCGAAACACCCCTCCCCCGTGACCACCAGGTCGGCCGCCGCTGCAAGGGCGGCGAAGTCGACAGCAGCAAGCACGAGGTCGACGCCGCTGACGCGCCGCGCGCCGAGGATGAGCAGCCCGTATGCCAGCCCACCCGCCGCTCCCGCGCCCGGCTCGCGATCGAGCCGCAGCGGTTTGCCAGTGAGCAGGTCGAGGCGGCCGGGCAGGTGACGGCGGACGCGGTCGGCGAAATGGCCCAAGGCGGATTCGAGGTCCTGCGCGAGCTGGGGCGATGCGCCCTTCTGCGGACCGAAGACGGCGCTCGTGCCTTGCAGCCCGAGCAGCGGACTGTCGACATCGGTGGCGGCGAGCAGGTCGATATCGGACCACTCGGCGATGGTGCTCGTCAGGGCGCCAAGGGCATCCGGACCGAGATCCGCCAACGGAAGGCCGCCACGGCCGAGGTCCTCGATCGAGCCGGCGCCGAGCGCGGCGAGCATCCCCGCTCCACCGTCATTGGTGCCGCTGCCGCCGAGACCGACGACGATCCGGCGCGCCCCCGTGGCGCGCGCGGCGAGCAGGAGCTGCCCCACGCCGTACGTGCTAGTGATTGCGGGGTTGCGTTCGCCGGCGCCGAGCAGGTGCAGGCCGGCCGCTTGCGCGGACTCGACGTATGCCGTTCGCTCGCCCCCCGCGTCCACGACCAGGACGTTCGCGGGCACCGGTCGACCGAGCGGGTCCGCGACCGTGGCGGCGATCATCTCCCCGTCGAGTTGGGCCGCGAGGACATCGAGGAAGCCGGGCCCACCGTCGGAGAGGGGGAGGCGCGTCAGGACGCAGTGCGGGGCGGTCTGCGCCCAGCCGTCGGCGATCGCCTCGGCCGCCTGGGTGGCTGTGAGGGTGCCCGTAAAGCAGTCCGGCGCGATGACGACGTGCACTCCGGCAGCCTAGAGCCGAGGGACGCGGGCGGCATACGGCGTGTCGTCACCGCGGGGCTTGGCATCAGTCTTTGTGCGTCTCGCCAGGCAGGGCCAGCATCTGGTCCAGGGCGGTGCGGGCGTGGCCCGCGACGACCGGGTCGACGTGGATCGGGTTGACGACGCGGCCCTCCACCAGCGACTCCAGGGCCCAGACCAGGTGCGGCAGGTCGATCCGGTTCATTGTCGAGCAGTAGCAGACGTTCTTCTCCAGGAAGGCGATCCGTTGCTCGGGGAACTGCTGCGCCAGGCGGCGCACCAGGTTGAGCTCGGTGCCCACCACCCAGGAGGTCCCGGCCGGCGCGGCGGCGATGGTCTTGATGATCTTTTCGGTCGAGCCGACCTCGTCGGCGAGTTCGACAACTTCATGGCGGCACTCGGGGTGCACGATCACCAACACGTCCGGGATCTCGCGGCGGGCCGCTTCGACGGCCTCGACACTGAAGCGGCCGTGCACCGAGCAGTGGCCGCGCCACAGGATCATCCGGGCGTCGCGCAGTTGCTCGCGGGTCAGGCCACCCATCGGGCGATGCGGGTCGAAGACGACGCACTCATCGAGCCGGCCGCCGAGGTCGCGGACATAGGTGTTGCGGCCCAGATGCTGGTCGGGCAGAAAGAGCACCTTGCCGGTGCCGCCCGCGACCTGACCGTCGCCGCGCTCGCCGAAGGCCCAGCTCAGCGCGGTCTTGGCATTGGAGGAGGTGCAGATCGTGCCGCCGTGCCGGCCGGTGAAGGCCTTGATCGCGGCGGAGGAGTTCATATACGTCACCGGGACGGTGACATCGGCGACGCCCGCGTCCTGCAGGTCGAGCCAGGCGTCCTCGACCTGCGCGATGGCCGCCATATCGGCCATCGAGCAGCCTGCGGCGAGGTCGGGCAGGATCACCGTCTGCTGATCGCTGGTCAGGATGTCGGCCGACTCGGCCATGAAGTGCACGCCGCAGAAGACGATGTAGGGCGCGTCCGGGCGGGCCGCAGCCTCCCGGGCCAGCTTGAAGCTGTCTCCCGTGGTGTCCGCGAACTCGATGACCTCGTCGCGCTGGTAGTGGTGTCCGAGGACGAAGACCTGGTCGCCGAGCGCCATCTTGGCCGCCCGGGCCCGCTCCACCAGACCCGGGTCGGATGCGGCCGGCAGCTCGCCCGGGCACTCGACCCCGCGTTCGGTGTGCAGGTCGCGGCCTTTGCCCAGGACCAACAGGGGCAGCGGTGCAGTCATACGCCGAAGGATAGGCGGCTTCGTCAGACCAGGGTGCCGATGCGGGCGAGCAAGGCCGCTTCGGCAACGCAGACCTTCTCGAACTCCCCGAGATGCAGGCTCTCATCGGCCCCATGAGCGCGGGAGTCCGGGTCCTCCACGCCCGTGACGAGCAGCGCCGCGTCGGGGAAGCGTTCGGCGAAGGCCGCGACGAAGGGGATCGACCCGCCGACACCGATGTCGACGGGCGGGTGCCCCCACGCGTCGGCGAAGGCCGCCCGGGCCGCGTCGTAGATGGGGCCCTGCGCGTCGGCGGCGAAGCCTTCGCCGGAGTCGTCCAGGTGCATCTCCACCTGGGAGCCCCACGGCGCGTGCTCTAGCACATGGGCCCGCAGGGCGTCGTAGGCAGCGGCCGGATCCTGCGCCGGCGCGATCCGCATCGAGATCTTGGCGCT
The DNA here is from genome assembly GCF_035343835.1 of Nostocoides sp. Lineage (NCBI taxonomy): Bacteria > Bacillati > Actinomycetota > Actinomycetes > Micrococcales > Intrasporangiaceae > Nostocoides > Nostocoides sp. The sequence continues at coordinate 4,152 of NZ_DAOQZV010000098.1, forward strand.
CGCCGAGGCGACCAGGGTGTTCGACGCCGTGGCCACCGTGGGGGCGTCGATGCCGATCGTCGTGATGGACGGCTTGGCCCAGATCCGGTCCAGCAGCGGGCCGCGCCCAATGATGGCAACCCCGTCGAGAAGGCCGGATTCGGCGCGGAGGCGGGCCTCGTCATACGGCAGGTCACTGGCGGTCCCCGTGACCAGGCCGGCCACGGCGATCTCGCCGTCGTCCTCGTGCAGGGTCGCGAGCAGGCGGACTAGCGCGGTGATGGCGTCGGGGACAGCGCCGCCGAACATGCCGGAGTGGACGCCGTGGGCGAGCGTCGAGACGGTGACGACCACGCGGATCAGGCCGCGCAGGGTGACAGTGAGAGCGGGCTCGCCGATCGCCCAGTTGGTGGAGTCGGCCAGCACGATGGCATCGGCCCGCAGCTTCTCGCCGTGCGCTGCGAGGGTGGCCGGGAGCGACTCGGAGCCAATCTCCTCCTCCCCCTCGACGAAGACGACGAGATTGACGGGCAGCGCATCGCCGTGAGCGCGGACCGCCGCCAGATGGGCCATGATCCCGGCCTTGTCGTCGGCGGCGCCGCGGCCATAGAGCCGGCCGTCGCGCTCGGTCGGGACGAAGGGCGGGCTGGTCCACAGCTCGTCCGGACCGGGCGGCTGGACGTCGTGATGGGCATACAGCAAGACGGTGGGCGCGCCGGCGGGCCCGGTCTTGCGGGCGATGACCGCCGGGCGGCCGCCCTCGCGCGAGATCTCGACATCGAAGCCTTCTGCCTCGAACAGTGCCGCGGTCGCCGACGCGCTCCGCTCGACCTCGCCCTGATCGAAGGCATCGAGCGAGACGCTCGGGATCCGCGTCAGGGCCTCTAAGTCGGTGCGCACCTGGGGCATCAGGGTGTGGACCCGGTGGCGGAGTTCGTCGATGGTCAGGGGTGTCACGGTCACGGGCCGACTCTAGCCAGCACGTATCCTTGCGCCGTGTTCGGACGCAAGGACAAAGCCGCCGCCCCCGTCGAAGCGAGCCCGGTCCACGAGGCTCGCCCCGGGGCGAAGAACCGCCCGACGCCCAAGCGGCGCGACCAGGAGGCGGCCCGCAAACAGCCGCTGGTGGTGACCGACCGCAAGGCGGCCAAGGCGGCCGACCGGGCCCGGCGCTCGCAGGCGAGCGGGCAGATGCGGCAAGCGATGATCACCGGAGACGACCGCCACCTGCCCAATCGCGACAAGGGCCCAGTGCGCCGCTTCGTCCGCGACACCGTCGACGCCCGATGGAATGTCGCGGAGTTCTTGCTGCCCTTCATGATCTTGGTCCTGGTCGCGCAGTTCGTGAACAAGAACTGGGGCTTCTACATCTTCTTGTTCGTCTACGTCCTCGTCATCGTGGCGGTCGTCGACGGCGTGCTCGCCTGGCGCCGCCTGAAGAAGCAGTTGCGAGCGAAGTTCGGCGAGGACGTCGCCGTCAAGGGCCTTGGCTCGTATATGGCGATGCGGATGATGCAGATGCGTCCCACCCGGATGCCGCGCCCGCAGGTCGGCCGCGGCGAGTACCCGCACTGATCGGAGGACCGGATGAGTGCGGGGTTGGGTGACTATCGCTGGGTCGCTTTCGATTCGGCGGGTGCGGTGGTGAGTGACGGCATACCGGCGGGGTTCTTTCCGACGCAAGCTGACGCGGAGGCGTGGTTCGCCGAATCCTGGGAAGAGTTCGCCGACGCCGGCGCGGCGGCCGTGAGCCTGGTGCACTTCGAGGACGTGGTCTACGGCCCGATGCCGCTCACGCCGGCCTGAGTTCGGGGCCGGCGCCACGCCGCGGGGCGCACGGCGAAGGCACCCAGCGCGATCCCGTATGCCGCGCCAACCACCACATCGGACAGGCGGCTGAACGCCGGGGCCATCGGATTCGACAGGCTCAGGTGCTCATACCCGATGCTCGCCATCCCGATTGCGAGCGTCGCGAGGGAGGTCCACCGGCGAGATGAGGAAGACCATCGCCCAGCATTGCCCAGAGTCGAGCCCCGTCGAGTGGCCGGTTCACCGGCCACTCGACGGGGCTGAACCGGCCACTCGACGGGGGTAAAGGGGTCAGGCCTCGCGGACCTGGACCTCCACGAAGGGCGGCTTGGTGACCGTGGCGGCCACGCCACGGCCGCGAACGTCGATCGCGACCTCGTCGCCCATGGCGACCGAGCGATCCAGGAGCGCGAGCGCGATGCCCTGCTTCAGGGTTGGCGAGAACGTCCCGGACGTCACCTCACCCACCTGCGCACCCGAGGCGTCCAGCACCGCGCAGTGCGAGCGGGGGATACCGCGGCCGGTGACGAGCAGGCCACGCATCAGGCGCGACGACTTCGCCGCCCGCTGCTCGACCAGCGCCTCGCGCCCCCAGAAGGCCGGCTTGTCCCAGCCCACCGCCCAGGCCGATCCGGCCATGACAGGGGTGATCGTCGGCGAGAGGTCGTTGCCGTGCAGCGGGTAGCCCATCTCGGTGCGCAGGGTGTCGCGCGCGCCCAGACCGCACGGCAGCCCACCACGTTCGGCGATCGCGACCGCGAGGGTGTCCCACAGCGGCCCGGCGTTCTCCCACATCGGCACCAGTTCGTAGCCGCGCTCCCCCGTGTAGCCCGTGCGGCAGACGATGACCGGAAGCCCCTCCCACTCGGTCTCGACGAACGACATGTAGTCGTGCCCGGTCGGCATTCCCAGCGATTCCAGCACCTCATCGCTCAAGGTCCCCTGCACCGCGATCACGCCGTACTTCTCGTGCAGGTTCTCCACCGTGATGCCCTCGGGCGCGGACGCCTCCAGCAGCGCGCAGACGGCGGCCGTGTTGGCCGCGTTCGGGATCAGGAAGACGTCGTCGTCCGAGCGCAGATAGGCGATCAGGTCGTCGACCACGCCGCCGGAGTCGTTGCAGCACAGCGTGTACTGCGCCTTTCCCGGGTGGATGCGCCCGAGATCGTTGGTCAGGCACGCATTGACGTATGCCGCGGCCCCCGGCCCGCTGACCCGCGCCTTCCCGAGGTGGGAGACGTCGAACATCCCGACCCGCTCCCGCACCGCGGTGTGCTCGGCGATCACGCCGCCCGCGGGGTATTCGATCGGCATCAGCCAGCCGCCGAAGTCGGCCATCTTCGCGCCGAGGGCGACGTGGCGATCGTGCAGGGGCGAGGTCAGCAATGACTCGGTGCTCATGGCAGGACGCTACTCGGTGCGGCGGATACCCTGCCGGGGTGACTTCGTGCCTGTTGACCGATCAGCCCATCGCCACCGTGGACGCCGATGTCCTTGTCCTCGGCGTCGTCCCCGACGAGACCGGAGCCGCGCTTGCCGCCGGTCACCGCCTGCCCCGCAAGGCGGCAACGCACCTGACCGATGTCCTCGGTGCGTTGGAGGCCTCCGGACGCCTCGACGACGTGCACACCGTCGCCCTCGTGCCGGGCGTCAACGCGCGCAAGGTCGTGCTCACGGGCCTCGCGCCCAAACACAAGCGCGAGGGCAGCACCGTCTCCCCCGACACGATCCGAGCCGGCGCGGGCGCGGCCCTGCGCGCAGTCACATCTGCCGACACCGTCCTGATGGCGCTGCCCACGGGCGACGCGGCACGCCTGGCCGCGGCGATCGAGGGCGCCCTGCTGGGCAGCTATGCCTACACCGCGCAGAAGTCCGCCAAGCCCGAATCCAGTGCCAAGCCGAAGCGTGGCCGCGCCCAAGCGGCCGACCCCGGCAAGGTCGCGAAAATCCTCGTGCACGCCGCCGACGCCGGCGACAAAGACGCCAAGGACACGGTTACGCGAGCCGAGACCCTCGCTGCTGCAACGGCATACGCACGGGATCTGGTCAACTGCCCGCCCAATCTGCTCTATCCGCAGTCCTTCGTCGATAGCGTGACGGCGCGCGTCGGCGCGTCGAAGGCGAAGGCCCGGATCCAGATCGTCGTCCACGACGAGGAGCAATTGGCCGGCCTCGGGTGCGGCGGCATCGTCGGCGTCGGCCAGGGTTCCTCGCGACCGCCGCGGATCATGGAACTGCACTACAAGCCGCGCGGCAAGGCGGCTGGGAGCCTGGCCTATATCGGCAAGGGCATCACCTTCGATACCGGCGGCGTCTGCCTGAAGCCGCCGGCCTCGATGCTGACGATGAAGTGCGATATGGCCGGAGCCGCAGCGGTCGCCGCGAGCGTCATCGCCGCCGCGGAGATGGGCCTGCCGGTCGCCGTCAGCGGCTACCTGTGCCTCGCCGAGAACATGCCCGGCGGCAACGCCCAACGCCCCGGCGACATCGTCACGATGCGCAGCGGCACGACCGTGGAGATCATCGACACCGACGCCGAGGGCCGGATGGTGCTGGCCGACGGCCTCGCCCTGGCCGGCGAGAAAAAGCCCGACGCGCTCGTCGACGTCGCCACCTTGACCGGCGCCTGCATGATCGCACTGGGCAACAAGGTCGCGGGGTTGATGAGCAATGACGACGATTTCGGTGCCCGGGTGCTCGCCAGCGCCGACGAGGCCGGCGAGCCGATGTGGCCCCTCCCCCTGCCCGACGATCTGCGCGCCAAGCTGGAGAGCCCGATCGCCGACCTGCAACACAAGGGCGACCAGTACGGCGGCGCGCTGACCGCCGGCCTCTTCCTGCGCGAGTTCGCCAAGGATGCCGACGGCGCCGAGATCCCCTGGGCACACCTCGACATCGCCGGCCCGGCCTATTTGACCGATGCGCCGTTCGGCCACGTCGTCAAGGGCGGCACCGGGTATGCCGTGGCCACCCTCGTCGCGCTCGCCGCCGGCTGGGCCGCGAAGTGAGCCCCGATATCGATGCCGATGTCGTCATCCTCGGGGCCGGCAGTGGCGGGTATGCCTGCGCCCTGCGCGCCGCTCAACTCGGTCTGTCCGTCGTGCTCGTCGAGCGCGACAAGCTCGGTGGGACCTGCCTGCACGTCGGGTGCATCCCGACCAAGGCGATGCTGCACGCCGCCGAGGTTGCCGACACCGCCCGCCATGCCGCGGCGATCGGGGTGGATCTCGGGGAGCCGAGCATCGACCTCGGGCGCGTCGCGGCATACCGGCAAGGGGTCGTGGACCGGCTCTTCAAGGGGCTGACCGGGCTGGTCAAGGGCCGTGGCATCGAGGTCGTGGCGGGCGAGGGGCGCGTCGTGGACGCCTCCAGCGTCGCGGTCGGCGACCGGGTGATCCGCGGGCGCCATCTGGTGCTGGCGACCGGTTCGGTCCCCAAAGTCCTGCCCGGAATCGCGTTGTCCGAGCGGGTGGTCACCAGCGACGGGGCGCTGGCGCTGACGACGGTCCCCGAGCGCGTGGTGGTGCTCGGTGGCGGGGTGATCGGGGTCGAGTTCGCATCGGTCTTCGCCTCCTTTGGGGCGCAGGTGACGGTGGTCGAGGCGCTGCCGCGGCTGGTGGCCGCGGAGGATCCCGCCCTGTCGGACGGCCTGCAGCGCGCCTTCCGGCAGCGCGGCATCGCCACCCGCCTCAACGCGCCGGTGACCGGGGTGAGCGAGGACGCCGACGGCGTCACGGTGACGTTCGCCGAGGGCGAGCCGCTGAGCGCTGACCTGGTCCTCGTGGCTGTCGGACGCGGACCTGCCCCGGTGCCCGGGATCGAGAATCTCGACGTCGAGACCGATCGCGGCTACGTCCTCACCGATTCCGTATGCCGCACCCGCGTCCCGCGCGTGTATGCCGTGGGTGACCTGGTGCCCGGTCTCCAACTCGCCCACCGCGGCTTCGCCCAGGGGATCCTGGTGGCCGAGGAGATCGCGGGGTTGCAGCCGGCCCCGATCGTGGAGAGCGGCATACCGCGGGTGACCTATTGCGAGCCGGAGGTGGCTTCTGTCGGGCTCACCGAAGCAGCGGCGCGCGAGCGTTATGGCGAGGTCGACGTGGTCGAGTACAACCTCGCCGGCAATGGCAAGAGCCAGATTCTCGGGACGCGGGGTTTTGTCAAGCTGATCCGGGCGAAGGGCGGCCCGGTGGTGGGTGTGCACCTGCTCGGATCGCGGGTCGGCGAGCAGATCGGCGAGGCGCAGCTGATCGTCGGCTGGGAGGCGCATGCCGAGGACGTCGCCGCTCTGATCCACGCTCACCCGACCCAGAACGAAGCGCTGGGCGAGGCTCACCTAGCCTTGGCCGGGAAGCCACTGCACGCGCATGCCTGAACGGCCTCTGGCACAACGGCATGGAATGCGTGAGAGTGTGACTATCTGAAACTCCATATGTGACCGAACCGACTTTTTTCTCAGAGGAGATCGACCCCATGTCTGAACGCGTCACCATGCCGGCGCTCGGCGAATCCGTCACCGAGGGCACCGTGACCAGGTGGCTGAAGTCCGTGGGTGACCAGGTGGCAGTCGACGAGCCGCTGCTGGAGGTCTCGACCGACAAGGTCGACACCGAGATCCCATCGCCAGTAGCCGGCACGCTGACCGAGATCCTGGTCCAGGAGGACGAGACGGTCGCGGTGGGAGCCGATTTGGCCGTGATCGGAGACGGGTCGGATGCACCGGCTGCCGAAGCGCCGGCCGAGCAGGCGCCGGCCGAGCAGGCGCCAGAGGCACCGTCGACCGAGGCCCCCGTCGACTCCGAGGCCCCCGCCCAAGCCGAGGCTCCCGCCGAGCAGGCGCCGGAGGCACCGTCGACCGAGGCGCCGGTCGACTCCGAAGTCCCGGCCCCGGCTGCCGGCTCGGGTGGTGGTTCCGTCGAGGGCGGCACGACCGTGACCATGCCCGCGCTCGGTGAATCCGTCACCGAAGGCACCGTGACGCGCTGGCTGAAGACGGAAGGCGATGAGGTCGCCGTCGACGAGCCGTTGTTGGAGGTCTCCACCGACAAGGTCGACACCGAGATTCCCTCCCCAGCCGCCGGCACCCTGACCAAGATCCTCGTCCCCGAGGACGAGACGGTCGCCGTCGGCGCGGACCTGGCGATCATCGGCGGCACAGCCGTGGCCGAGGCCCCGGCTGCCGCCCCGGAGGCAGCACCGGCTGCTGCTGCCAAGCCAGAGCCGGCCAAGGCTCCCGAGCCC